>NZ_WBKL01000143.1:0-12743 GCF_015714705.1 Nostoc sp. NZL
GCCCCCTTCCCCTTGTTATGTAATGCCCCTTGCCTATCCACGCCGTCAGCGGCAACTCGAAAGTTTAGTCCAAAAATTTGGTTTATCTCTAGAAGCACCCATAAAGTGGGAGCTGCTAGATTTAGCGCTAACTCATCCCACTGTCTCTGATTCGGCAAATTATGAACAGCTAGAGTTTGTTGGCGATGCAGTGGTGCGCCTAGTGTCGGCTGTTGTGTTATGGGAAAATTATCCCGATTGTCCAGTAGGGGATTTTGCGGCAATTCGTTCGGTTTTGGTGAGCGATCGCATCCTCGCCCAATTGGCCAGAGTTTATGGTTTGGAGTTATACTTACTAGTTGCTGGCAGTGCTACCGCTGATAAAGTTGGTCAAGAGTCACGACTGGCAGATGCTTTTGAAGCAGTTCTGGGTGCGCTTTACTTAAGCACTCAAAATCTGGAACTAATCCGCTCTTGGCTAGATCCCCACTTCCAACAACTAACGACAGAAATTCGCCTCGATCCTGCCAGACTTAATTACAAAGCTGCTCTCCAAGAATGGACTCAGGCACAATTTAAAGTTTTACCAGAGTATCGGGTTGTGGAAGTCGGCCAACCGCACCGCAATCAAGAACGTTTCCTAGCTGAAGTGTGGCTGCACGGAAACAAGCTAGGAGAAGGTAAGGGACGCTCGATAAAAACTGCTGAACAAGCCGCAGCTAAGGTAGCTTTTTTAGCAATCCCTAGTCAGGAAAACCCCTGAAGCAAAAATACGGCTGATAAACGGATAATCAGTTGGTCGTCAGTGGTCATTTGTCCCTAGTCCCTTGCATACTAATGACTAATGACTAATGACTAATGACTAATGACTAATGACTAATGACAAACCAAATTAAAATTGCTGTTATCGGAATTGGGCGTTGGGGAGTGCATCTGTTGCGGAATTTCTTAGCACATCCCCAAGTAAATGTAGTTGCTGTAGTAGATCCCCATCCAGAAAGATTAGCGGCGGTCAAGCAGCAGTTTAATTTAGACGCTGTTGTAATTTTGACAACTCAGTGGGAAGACTTAAAAAAAGTGCCAGGGTTGACAGCGGTGGCGATCGCAACTCCAGCTACCACCCACTATGCTTTAATTAAAGACGCTCTGCAACAGGGATATCATGTTTTAGCTGAAAAACCCTTAACTCTCGACCCAGGAGAATGTCGAGAACTTTGCTATTTAGCAGAGCAGCATCATTTAATACTCATGGTAGATCATACTTATTTATTTCACCCAGCAGTTGAGCAAGGGAAAGCTGTAGTACAAGCTGGAAAATTAGGTGATTTACGCTACGGCTACGCCACCCGCACCCATTTGGGGCCTGTCCGGCAAGATGTTGATGCGCTATGGGACTTAGCTATTCACGATATTGCTATTTTTAACACTTGGCTGGGTCAGATTCCTGTGAAAGTACAGGCAACGGGTACAGTCTGGCTACAAGAGGAGGGAAGTAGGGAACTGCACTCCACATCTCAAGGTTTAGCTGACCTAGTATGGCTGACACTAACATATCCAGATGGCTTTCAAGCTCATATTCACTTGTGCTGGCTGAATCCCGATAAACAGCGACGGCTAGGGATTGTAGGCAGCCTTGGCAGCTTAATTTTTGATGAAATGTCACTATCATCACCTCTAACCCTGCTACATGGTGAGTTTGAACAACAGGGCAATCAATTTATTCCTATAAATCAAAAGCAGATAGTGCTGGAATTAGAAACAGGTGAACCATTAGAGCGGGTTTGCTCCTGCTTTGTTGGCTCTGTTCTCAACAATACTCCCTCAGAGGTTTCGTCTGGCTGGGTAGGCACTGAGTTAGTAGAAATTCTTGCTGGTTTAACAGTATCTCTTCAGCAAGGCGGCAAACCTGTTTTTGTGAATGAGCCTCAAGGATGAAGAATGTCGACTTTTAACTAAATTACCTCTTGAAAGTCCCATTCGCACAAACTCCTCCTTTTGGAAGACTTACCAAGATAGTTTGCTGCGGCGAAAGACTAATCTCGTAAGTCTCGTTCCCAAGCAGTAACTGGAACTTCGAGGACTTCTCTTTATCTACCGTTGCTTTTACAGATTTGTTGATCCCCAAAGAGGGACTTGCTCCAGATTCCTCTAGGCTTGGGTAGTGGCTTGCTTTTGCCCCCTCGTTTCCAGAGGAAAATCCAAGATTGCCTTCCCCTACATTTTCTTCTTTTTTTGGAACAGGTAACAGCGAGATATCAATCAAGGGTAAGGTAATCTTCAGTGTCGTACCTTGATGAAGTCCCACACTCTCAAGAGTAATGCTGCCTCCCATGAGTTCGATTAAGTTTCGTGAAATCGCTAATCCCAGTCCAGTACCTTCAAACTGGCGCGTGGTTGTGCCATTCACCATCACAAAGGGGCGAAATAGCTTGTGCTGTTGAGTTGGATCAATTCCTATACCTGTATCTTTGACTATCACCACCACCTGAGATTTACCATTGATATATTGAATTTCTGTAGAAATGGTGATGCTTCCTGTGTCGGTGAACTTGGTGGCGTTGCCAATAACATTAATCAGCACCTGTTTAAGTTTTGCTGCGTCTGCCTTAATTGGTATCTGTTCAGGAGCCAACTCACATTTCAACTGCAAGCCTTTTTGTTGAACATTAACTGATTGTAAATTAATTACCTCTAACAATATTTGTCGGAGGTCAATAGGTGTGGTGATGACTGAAAGTTTACCTGCTTCAATTTTAGAAATGTCTAGTAAATCATTAATAATACCTAGCAAGTGAATCGTTGTTTCATCAGCACGTTTGAGGAACTCCATTTCTTCTTCCCGGTCATCACATAAGCCATCTTCAACCAGGCGAATACAGTTAATAATAATATTTAATGGATTTCTCAATTCATGGGAAGTCGTAGCCAAAAACTGGCTTTTAATTTGGTTAGCGGTTTTTGCTTCTTTCCAAGCTATTTCCAATTCTTCTGCCCCAGCTTTGAGCCGTTCTACCATTTGGTCTAATGCTTGAGCTAGTTGATTGAATTCCCGGATTTGAAAATTGTGCGGAACTGGTTGTGCGGCGTGGTGAGAGTGAATATTGAGAGCATAGTCTCGCAATTCTTCTACAGGACGTGCCAAGTAAGGAGCTAAATATAGTGATGCTAACAAACTTGCTCCAATCAAACCAACTGTCAAAACGATGAGGATTAGTTTGATTTCCTCTAAACCAAAAAGCGCATTATCAACACTAGTAACAGCTAAGACTATCCATTTTTGCTGCTGCTGTTGGCTAAGTGGATTTGCAATAGCCGTATAGCCAGCTACTAATTCGTTCCCCTCTGGAAAAGATAAATTTATCGAATCATTCCGTCCGGCAATTGCATTTTTAATTATGCTCTTGAGTTGGGAAGCATTTGGGTGCTGATTGATATTAGTTCCCACCCAGTTTGTGAGTGGGTGTGCCAAAATTGTGCCATCCTCAGCAATCACTACCATAGCCCCTGTGAGCGATCCCGGCGGATTTCTGGTTTGTTGGTACAATGCAGACTGAATACTTAAGCTGTAAACTAAATTTTTTCGGCTATCAGAAACTGGTGCAGATAACACTAATTGGAGTTGATTTTGTGTGTTTCTTTTTCCAGTCACTCCTACCTTTGGTGGAAAGATTGCTTTGACATCAATTCCGTCACTAGACAAAGGTAATGTCAATTCTGCAATTGCTTGATCCCCACAACTACTGGCAATTATTTTCTGATTTAGGAGATTCGTTAATTGGATGCACTCAATACTTGCTGGGAGTTGTTGCCTTAACTGCGTAAGAATTTCTTGCTCTTGTATAGGCGAAGACGGAATAACCGTTGTTTTACTTACAACCAGTAAATTAGCTTTTAAGATAGCGATCGCATCTCCAATTCTCTGCCCTTTACTGACGGCACTTTCTGTTAGATTTTGACGCGCAGTTCCTAATATGCTAGAACGTGCCTTATTCAAGGCAACAATCTCGCCTATAAGTAAAACTGGAACGAACAGAAGCAGTATTCTCGTTACTAAAATTCGACGAAAGGAAGATTGACGGGAATTAGTCATCGAGTGTCTCACTTTGCATCTGCAAACCACAACAGCAAAGATATGTAATTAGACGAGCTAGATGAGACATTTTA
This sequence comes from Nostoc sp. NZL, assembly GCF_015714705.1. Lineage (NCBI taxonomy): Bacteria > Bacillati > Cyanobacteriota > Cyanophyceae > Nostocales > Nostocaceae > Nostoc > Nostoc sp. NZL. Next base: position 4,144 of record NZ_WBKL01000143.1, read on the forward strand.
TTAAATTATCAGAATTTTATTTTCAATGTTTAAAAATAACAAATTGCTATAATTCAAAAAGAAACGTGGTATACCAAAACTCATATATGCTAGATTTAAAAGCGATTTGTGTTGCATATAAATACAGTGGTGAAATTGTAAAATAGTAGCTTGCAGGCATCGATTTTTTTGAGAATCTACACACGAGCAAAGAAAATATTCCAACTATCAAATCAATTTAATGTTGCAACATCGTCCTCATACTACAGTTGTTTTAGCAATGAGTGCAGATGGTAAAATAGCAGATTTTAGGCGATCGCCTGCTCGGTTTGGCTCAAGGGTTGATAAAGCACATTTAGAAAAACAAATCGCTGCCTCTGATGCCGTTTTATTCGGTGCTGGTACTCTGGGTGCCTACGGAACAACACTTACCGTAACAGATCCAACTCTAGTGCAACTCCGGGCGCAAGGAGGAAAGCCTCCGCAGCCAGTTCATATAGTGACTACACACTCTGCAAACCTCAATCCGGAAATTAACTTTTTTAAGCAACCAGTTAGACGGTGGTTACTCACGACAACAGCGGGAGCACTTTCATGGAAAGGACGCTTACAGACGCTTCCCTCAACTCTGGAAACCGGAGCAAAGGATTGCTCTCCAGAATTTGAGCAGATTCTGGTTTTTGAAACATCAACGCGAGAAATTGACATTTCCGCAGCTTTGAAGCATCTAGCCACTCTACATATAACACGCTTGGTAGTATTGGGTGGAGGTGAATTAGTCGCTTCCTTGCTGGGATTAGATTTAATTGATGAATTATGGCTGACTGTCTGTCCACTGATTTTAGGTGGTAATACTGCACCCACACCCGTAGATGGGAAAGGATTTTTACACGATTTAGCTCCTAAGTTGCAACTTTTAGAAGTTCATACTGTTGAACAAGAAGTGTTTTTGCACTATCGCCTGCAACGACCAGCAGATTAGATTACGCTAAGTAAAGTTATTGGGCATTGGGCATTGATTATTCCTCTTGTCCTCCTTATCTTTCTTATCCTGACTCCCTAAAAAAACCACACGATGGTGGAACAACTTAAGCCTCGCTATTCTGTCGTTTGGACAAATAAAATTGCTGAAGTACCCCAAAATGCCTGGAATGCTTTGGCAATGCCACTCAAAACGCCGTTTTTAGAATGGGAGTGGCTAAACAATATCGAAACCTCCCATAGTGCTACGGCTAAAACTGGTTGGTTGCCAAATCACTTGACATTGTGGCGAGATAGAATGCTGATTGCTGCTGCGCCACTTTATCTTAAAGGACATAGTTCTGGTGAATTTGTTTTTGATCACCAATGGGCAGAGTTAGCCGATCGCATCGGAGTCCAGTATTACCCAAAATTGCTGGGAATGACACCCTTTACTCCTGCTGAAGGCTATCGGTTCTTAATTGCCCCAGGAGAAGATGAAGATGAAATCACAGCGATAATGGTGCATGAAATTGACACTTTTTGCTCCAAAAATCGAATTTCTGGGTGTCATTTTCTCTATGTTGATCCCCAATGGCGTCCGATGCTGGAACGGCATGGCTTTACAACATGGCTGCACCACAGTTACGTTTGGGAAAATGCTGGTTTTAAAACTTTTGATGACTACTTGAAAGTTTTCAATGCCAATCAGCGTCGCAACATCAAGCGGGAACGCAAAGCTGTGGAAAAAGCAGGTTTACGATTGCAACCGCTAAGTAGTGATGAAATTCCCTACTCTTCATTTCCTTTGATGTACCAGTTCTATGCTGACACCTGTGATAAGTTTGGCTGGTGGGGTAGCAAGTATCTCACACAGCGGTTTTTTGAGCAGCTATACACCGATTATCGCCATCGAGTCTTGTTTTTTGCTGCATACAGCGAGGAAGATAACTCTCATCCTTTAGGAATGTCCTTTTGTTTGTTTAAAGGTGACAAACTCTATGGACGCTATTGGGGGAGTTTTCAAGAAATAGATTGCTTACATTTTGATGCTTGCTATTATGCGCCAATTGAGTGGGCGATCGCTAACGGAATCCAAATTTTTGACCCTGGTGCGGGTGGGCGACACAAAAAAAGGCGCGGTTTCCCTGCTGTGCCCAATCATAGTTTGCACCGTTTTTACAATAATCGTTTAGGACAAATTTTACGTCCCTATATTAAGGAAGTGAATCAACTCGAACAGCAGGAGATTGAGGCAATTAATGCAGACTTGCCATTTAATAACCGAGATTCTTAAAGAATACCAAGGCAGAGGGTGAACGACGAATTACACTTGATATAGAGTGTAAAAACCCTCAAGAAAGAAAATTTCTTTTTATAATGCTTATGGATTTAATAGTTGAAAATTTAGCCGCAGTTGATGATAAACTTTCCCAGCGTCACATTGACCTTGATCCCGGCGGGTATTTCATTATTTACTTGGATCGAAATGCAGGGTTAATTTATGCCAAGCATTTTACAAATGTGATTGATGAGCGTGGTTTAGCAGTCGATCCAGAAACAGGAAAAGTAATTCCGGCGCGAGAAAAGGTAGAACGAACTCATACAACAGTTTTTAGCGGGAGGACAGCAAAAGAACTTTGCGTGAAGATTTTTGAAGAAACTCAGCCCCCTCCTGTAACTCAATTAAATCATGCAGCTTATTTGGGTCGAGAATTTGTTCGGGCTGAGGTGGCTTTAGTCACAGAGCAAGAGTATGTTCAGGATTAAAGTTAAAAGTGAAAAGTTAGGAGTTGAAATTCCTAACTCCTAACTCCACTCATAACTCTCCCATTAACCATCAGATGATGGCTGATTTATCTGATAGATGTAGTAAGTCGCCATTGGGATAACGGTGGCGGCAATTAACAATCCTACTACCCAAGCAGTAGCGTTACCTTGGTTGGTTTCTTCTGCTTTCTTGAAGGTGCCTTCTACCTGCACATTGTCAGTGATTTGGGGTGGGCCTGGATCGGCTTTGCCAGAGAGGACGGCGACAAGGCGATCGCTTGCATCTAGAAAAGCTTGGTTGTATTTGTTACCATTGCGTAACGGCACACTTACTGTTTCAGTAGCTATACTCTCGGCAATGGAGTCAGTGAGTAAAGGCTTGACTTGATCACCAGTAATAATGGCAGTACCATTGGTAACCGTATCAAGAACCAATAAAGTTTGATTAGCTTGGGCTTCTTTTGTAGGAAACCATTTTTTAAACAGTTCTTTAGTGAAGCTTTCCGGCGTTTCACCGTAGTCGAGGCGGCGAACAGTAACAATTCTGACTTCCTTATCTGTTTGCTTTGCCAAATCCTCGAAGGCACTGCTAATCTTACCTTCATTCAGACGGCTGATAACTTCACCTTGATCCAAAACCCAGGTGTCATTCCCTGCTGTGAGACTGGGTAATTGATACACCCCTGTGGCTAAAGCAGGTGCGGCAAACAGCGAGGCTGCTAAAATAACCGTCACCAAAGGTAGAATTAGCCGGATGAGGTGTTTTTGACTGCTAAATACTTGTTTGAGGAGCTGTTTCATCGTGTGATCTCTAAGACAGACTTGCACCCAAAATACTACAGAAACACTGCAAAAATAACCTCGTTGCCGATTTTCTCCAGTGTGAAATTTCTGCTACTGCCAACAGATAGATATTGTACGGGATTTTTTGATTGCACAAACTTGTTCTGAGGGCGGCTGCAAGCATTGACCTGACGCTAACACCCTTGCTAGTTACAAGAAATACCGCCCATTTTGGGAATTAACCCAAATGCTTAGGGCGGAATTTGCAAACCATCTAGAAATCATATCGTACTGATCAATATTTTTGGCATAATCAAGGATATTTGTTCATATCTGCAAGTAGCTTTTCCTGCTGTAGCCATTGATGGGTGATATCTGCATTTTTCGGAAATTTGAGCTAAAGCTATATCAATATAATATATACATGACCATAATTTTAACTAACGATGACGGCATTGATGCCCCCGGTATCCGAGCGCTACTCAAAGCTGTAAACGACAAAAATGCTATTATCGCTGCTCCGGCTGATCATCAGTCTGGCTGTGGACATCAAGTTACCACCACTCGTGCCATCAACCTCCAGCGACGCTCTGAGACTGAGTATGCGATCGCAGGCACTCCCGCAGATTGTGTGAGAATTGCAATAACACAAATTAATACAGATGTCAAATTTGTCCTTTCAGGTATCAACGCTGGGGGTAACTTGGGAGTCGATGCTTACATTTCTGGCACAGTGGCTGCTGTGCGGGAAGCCGCAATGCACGGTATTCCCGGAATTGCCATTTCCCACTATCGCAAAGCCAAGCAGAATTTTGATTGGGATCTCGCGGCCAAATTTACAGCTGAAGTTTTAGCGGATTTACTCAAGCGTCCCCTAGAACCGGGAAGCTTTTGGAATGTGAACTTGCCGCATCTGCAACCAGGAGAACCAGATCCTAATATAGTGTTTTGCCAAGCCTGTACCAGACCTTTGCCTGTAAACTATCGAATTGAAGGCGATAATTTTTATTATGTGGGCGAATATGGCAAACGCGATCGCACTCCTGGTAGTGATGTGGATGTATGTTTTTCCGGCAATATTGCCGTAACTCAGTTAAGGGTTTGACATCAGCTATCAGTTACTAATTAACTGTTACCAGCTTTTAGGCTAATTACAAATTACGAATTATTTTAGTCATCTAATGCTTGAATTAAGGACATAAATCGATCTACAGTTTGTGTCATTTGGTTGAGTTTTTGTAGTGAATCATGGTGAGATTCTGCAAGAGTCTGTATAGCATCACACAACGCGACAATTTGATAGCCTTGCTGTTGCACCTGCTGTCCCTGTGCTTCGACTTGAATACTGAGATTCTCGAGTCTTTCTGCAAGACGTTCAATCGTCTCAGTCGTGGAAAGTACTGCTTCCCCAATTTGCTCAACAATAGATTCTAAGCGATTTATTTTTACTTCGACTCCGGCTGAAATCATTTCTTTACACCTAATTGTGAGAGAGCATCTTAGTAATCTTCCTAATACCAATTGAAATAATTAATCTCTGTACAAAGATTAGATAACACTGTCATTCTGATAATATGTATGTTTTTGTTTTTTGATGCTTCTACCCAATGTTGTGTTTAGATTCTTATTGGTCACTAATTGATTATGGTTTTTAATCAATTAGTAACCATACACTACATATTCAAAATGGTTAGCCACCCCTTGCAAAATATAGTTAAGGAAAATAAGCTTCAATTTATACAAAGTTATGCTTACCAAAAACTTAACAATTATTAAGTAAAAGTCTGGTTGAATTTGATACTTTTAATTAAACTAAGATTTTAATCTAATTAAGTTCCCGTAATTATATCGTTGTTGTTTAACATTTGGCTCGACAATTCACTAAACACTAGTAATAAACATTTTTCTAAGTGTAATTTATCCAAATCAGGAATTGCAATTTACAATTTCTGCTTCAGTAGTGTCTAAAGTTAAGCGTTATGCGGAAATTGGGGAGAGCTTGTAGGACTATTAATTTTATAGCTATTGTTTGTGCCGATCGCGATCGCAATTAAAATTGCTGCTCCAAGCACAATTCTTAAGGTTTTGAAATCTGGTAAAGTATTCAAGGCGGGTGAGAGCAGCTGGGTGCTCTCCACTTTCTGCCAAGCGATACGCAAATTACCGTGGCACAACTCATTGGCTAACTTCATGTTTAACTAAAGAAATAGAATATCTAAAGGAAAATATTCAACCATTGAACAATCAACTTTTAATTAAGGAAAAATTACAAGCCAAGCTTAAGAAGATTCAAACTAATAGCGATGGCTCTCCCATTATCAATTTGCAGCTAGACAAAATTTTAGCCGAAGAAATTGAACAATTGACAACAGAACTGGAGAGCGTCAATCCCAATCTCAATCCTCTTCTCTACGCTACTTCTTTGCTGGAGGGTACTTGGCAACTCCAATACTCCACTGCGAGAGAAATCCGTTCTTTAATTTCTCTTCCATTGGGATTAAAACTGGGTAAAGTTTATCAAGTGATTGATATTGCAAATAAATTGTTTTTCAATCTAGCTAAAGTTAAACATTCTTTGGGTTTAGTATCAGGATACGTCAAAGTGACAGCTAGCTTTGAACCAGCCAAAGAGGATTTAGAGCCTCCACCGAACAAACGTATCAACGTCTATTTTGACAAACGCTACCTATCGATTGAGAAGATTATGGGCATTAATACTCCCCAACTCAACCCATTTAAGGTTATACCAGCTAATAATCCTACTAACAGAACTGCCACACTAGACATTACTTACTTAGATGAAACCTTAAGAATTGGACGTGGAGGGGATGGAAGTTTATTCATTCTGAGTAAATCCAATGATTTACCTGAATTGATTTCCTCAATTTGAAATTGATCGCGCCGCCGAATGAATATGGCTCTCTCAATAACACATCTTTTCACCAAGGTAAAACCAAGTTCTGCGATGGTAGAGCTTAAAACATTAAATTTAAAGGTAGGTCATGGTATAGAAGGAGATATTAATGCCGATTCTATAAGTCCCAGGCAAGTTTTAATTGTTAGATACGAGGATATTTTAGACTTATCAATTAAAGCAGGAGAATTGCGAGAAAATATTGTGCTTAAAGGTATAGAATTTGATAATTTTATCCCTGGTTCTCTACTAATTTTTGAAAGTGGTGCAGCAATTCGTCTAACTTTTCACTGTGAACCTTGTAAGCGAATAACCCACTTGGTAAAATCATTAAAAAGCATCCAAGGTAAAAGAGGAATTTTAGGTGTAGTTATTAAATCAGGTAAAATCCAGGTTGGAACTAATTTTCAGATTCAAGCTCATAATTTTTCAGCATTATCTGAGAATCCTTATGAACGATTCTTAAATTTTATCATCAAAATCCCCAGTGGAAAAGTAGTTACATATAAACAGATAATCAAAGGCATAGGAGTAGATAATAGCTATCTAAGAGCTATTCCGGCATACCTGAAAAAGACCTCGGCTGCTGATTTTCCGCTACATAGAATATTAGACTCTAAAGGTTATTTGATAACTTATGCGAGCCAACAAAAAAGCAAGTTAGAAACTGAAGGAGTTCAGGTTTTATCTGAGACAGTTTTATTGAAGAATTTAAGCAAAAATTTTGTAGATATTCAATATTATTTGTGGGAGGATGAGACTATATAGCTAGAATAGATATTAATAATATAGGTTTTATAGTATTTGCACATCATCCATTTTAGAAAGGAAAATACTTAGTTTTATCAAGATAATCCCTGATTTTTAATTTGTTTAGATGTAGCTTCCATAAAGTCGAGAAAAACTTTTATGAGCTTATGGATTCCCTCGCTACCTCCTGCAATTAAACCTCCTGTCAGCAATGCATCTAAACAACGGAAAACAAGTACTTGAATTGGATTATCTAAATCAATAACTACAAGTGGCTCGATTGAGCGAATACCTATTGCGCTCATTAAAAGACCGAATAAAAGGGATGTCCATAGAGCAATTGTTCGCGTATCAGATTTATAGGCTGCTCTTTGGCGCTCTTTTTCATTCAAATCGTTAATTTGTGGCTTGAATATTTTGAATGGTTCTTGTTGGTTTTGTATAAAATTTTGGATGATTTGCTCTTCTAAACTCATTCCTTCAGGCGGTAGCCCACTGATTTGATTGGATTCTAAAGAAGGTAATTGTTTCTGTTGGGCTTCTATAAGTCTTATTTTCTCAGATATTAGAACTTTTTCTTGCTGAATACTAATATCTAATTGCTCGATAAATGAACTACGCCAAGTAGTTATAAAAACTTCTAAAGAACGCTCTAGCAATAAAGAAATAAATAATTGTAAAATGAGTAACTGAATAATATCATTAAGCCCAAATGGTTTTAAAACGAATGGTTTAGATGAAAGCCAAGTTGACAAAGTGACTACTAGAAAACTAATAATAATTAACAGAATAAATAGAGGAGATTCTGGAGAAAGCTTTTGCAACGTATCTATACTCCTGTTTCGCGTCACAATATTTAACACAGCCTGGAGGTGAGAACTACACCTGCTGAGTAACTTAACAACGTTAATTTGATAGAACAGTAAATAATTTATTACCCGACCATTATTTTTTCCAGGAGTGTGATACGATACGCAATTTTGGAAGCGATCACATATGGATAAATGGAGAGCGATCGCCTTCTTTTAAGGTTTGTAAATATGAGTGAGTCACATAACTCAAAGGTAAGAAGCCTGGGTTGGGCTACGTCTACTCACACTTAAATAAGCAAAACTAATAACTTGTATCAGCTTTACTGAAGTGATAAAACTTGATTAAAAATTGTAAAGCATTGTAAAGTGAATTCACAGGCAAAGACAAACAGGCCTGATTCATAAATAACTAACCGCACTTATAAAACCATGACAGCAACCTTACAACAGCGCTCAAGCGCCAACGTATGGGATAGATTCTGCGAGTGGATTACCAGCACCAACAACCGTATCTACATCGGTTGGTTCGGCGTAGTCATGATCCCTACCTTACTAGCCGCCACAGCTTGCTTCGTAATCGCCTTCATCGCCGCACCTCCAGTAGACATCGATGGAATCCGTGAACCAGTAGC
>NZ_WBKL01000153.1:0-103256 GCF_015714705.1 Nostoc sp. NZL
GTCCCCAGTCCCCGCTCCCCAGGTTATCGACAATGATAAAGTTCATATTCGTAGCCGTCTACGCTTGGTAAAGATTGATTATCAGACATAACGCATGTTTTGACGGCTTCTGCTACAGGTGCGTGAAAGTTTACCAGCCACAAGTCAAAAGGTCGTGGTAATTTCTTTAAAGTATTTTCCAGAGTAATGCTGGAAGTATTCGGGTCTTGGTCTTGATGGGCAAGGAGAAACAGAGGTTTTTGGGGTGAATTTGCAAGTTTAATCTCCCTAGCTACCCCTATCATTTCCCCAGTGTGTACATAAGTTTTGTGAGTAGTGGCAATCAGTACTGGTGTTGGGGATGTTTGTTGAATTAGTTGCACAAACAGATCAGGGCGATAATATTTTTGATAGCCGAGATTGCAGATTACTGTAACTGCACTGACAAATCCCATTAACCAAATTAACATCACGGCTTTTTTACCGTTTATTCCCCATTTACCTATACTTTTTATCCTATTTTTCCCTTGCTGTGTTTCTATCCATTCCTTGGGAGGATGCCAACAAACTGCGAGGCTTGCCCCTAATAAAACAACGATCGCGGGAAAATAAACAAAGTTATATCTAGCACCTCTTGTCAGATCGATACCGAAAAAGTACGTAAATATAAAGAATAAAGCGATCGCACTGATCACGACTCCAGCAAGCACTTGAATCATAATCCGGCTTTCTGGCTGCTGTAGTTGAATCTTGATCCCACGCAGCAAAATTGGTACTGCCCAAATAAAGAAAATCAGCATCACCACTCCAGAAGGAATCACAACCAATAGCTGCGAAGATTCAACTGGTAACAGGGAAATCATTGCAATCAATGTTCCTAAAGCTTGAAAAATTGGGCTTAACCAATCTAGTCCGACGCGCGAACCTCGAATCCACTCGGTCAAATTACTACGATTTTTATTCTCTAAAAAGATTGGTAGCCAAATTAAACCCGCCACACAAGTACCTACAGCAACGGCATAGATCCGCCGCCAGGGAGGAGAGAAGAGGAGAGAAAATTTGGTGTTAGTCTGCAATTGAAGCCAAGCAAAAAAAATTAAAACTACAGCTTCTGTGCAGAGGGTGAGGCTGAAGAAATAATGAGTAGCCAGGCCTAAAGCATTAATTTCCACCCAGGAAACCGCTATCCAGATGGGTAAAGGTGTGCGGTTTTGAATATGACGTGTGGCAATTACTAAGCAGGTGAGGGAAGCAGTTACCCATAAGGCTGCCAAACTGTAATGGCGTGCTTCTTGTGCTAAAAAGATGCCGTAGGGTGATACTGCCATCATGGCAGCAGCCAAGTGTCCTACTAATGGCGAACGAAACGCTACCCTACCTAATAGGTAAACACATGGTATGGAGGCAGCACCAATTATAGCTGGTAGCGATCGCGCCGCAAATATCGATACTAATCCTCCGTCGCTGGGAAATAATTTCATCCACAGGTAAGCCAGGACAAAATACAGTGGTGGATGTGTATCTTGTGTAACTAAGTTATGTATGACATCACCAATACTAGCCGCTGGGTTTGGTTGCAATGGTGATAGCAGAACATCAGGTGCGATCGCTTGATCTAGGGGTACTGATAAAAAAGTATTCCCCAAGCTAAACACTAAGGTGGAAAACTCATCAGTCCAAGGAGGCTTTGCAGTCAAGTTGGCTAGGCGCAAGCTAATGCCGATGAGCAACCACATCAAGTTCAGCAAGGGGTGAACCCAGGAAGGAGGGAGGCGATGCCAACTATGCCAATGCTTGTGTTGTGAGGCAGAGTTTGTATCTGCCAGAGATAGGAAATGGATAGCAGATGCAGGTAGCAACGAGATAATTTTTCTGGAAAAATAAAATGCACCTTGGAAAAAAACTCTCATTGCCGGGCCTCACACAAATGGATTTGTAGATTTGACGTTTTAGATTTCAGTTCGTTCTAAAGTCTAAGAACAAAACTCAAAATCTCAAATCCCTCGTTGTGATTATTTCACATCAGTGACGCGCCAGCTAAGTTTCAAATTAATCCAGAAATTCCAGATGGTAGCAACTGCGATCGCAATAAAGTTGGCAATATAGCGGTTAGGAATCAAGAAATTGAATACCAGATTTAATATCAGTACATTCAATACGAGTCCAGCAAGGCAAATGGCGTTGAATTTCACAAACCGCTTCAGGCGTTGATGCCATTCTTGCTGTCTGGCGCTGACATCGGCAAATGTCCAAGCATCATTCCACAAGAAATTATTTAAAATCGCAATTTCACCAGCAATAATTTTGCTGCGCGTCAGTGGCAAAGCCAAGGTAGTCGGATCACTGAGCAAGTAAAGTACTGCCATATCCACAAATACCCCACTAAAGCCAACCGCCCCAAAGCGAAGAAATCGGCCAACGGGGAAATTCACTTTTCTACTCAATCGTCCTACTCGCCCTGTGGAAAGCCGCAACCGTACTAAGTGGTGGATGTAATCTATATATTGCTTCCATGTGACCTTACTCTCACCCTCTTTGCGTTCACAGAACACATACCCAACTTCGGCAACTTGGTCTACTTTCCCGCGCCCGATGACTTCTAGGAGAATTTTGTATCCAACTGGATTGAGTGTTGCATTTGCGATCGCACTCCGGCGCACCATAAAATAACCACTCATTGGGTCAGAAACTCTGCCCAGTACCCCCGGCAAAATCACCAAGCCTAACAACTGAGCACCACGAGACAAGAAACGCCTGACAACACTCCAGCTACTGACACCACCTCCTTCAACATGACGGCTGGCTACTGCCAAATCTGCTCCCTGCTCAACCCTACGCAACAGTTGCATCAGCACTTCTGGTGGATGCTGCAAATCTCCATCAATCACCCCCAACACATTCCCCGTAGCTGCTTGCCACCCACGAATCACCGCTGAGGATAACCCCCGTTCTTGTTGGCGTCGCATCACCCGTAACTGCGGGTATTCTGTCGTCAAGGATTGTGCTATTTCCCAAGTTCGGTCTGGGCTATCATCGTCTACCACAATCAGTTCATAGTTTCCTGGAATAGATTCATCGAGTAACTGACTCAATATGCTGACCACATTTTTGATGTTGTCACGCTCTTTATAAGTAGGAATTACTAGGGAAAGATGGATAGATTCACCACTTGTAGCCATACGGTTAGGTGGCAACTCGGAAATCTTTAGTGGGCCAGTTGGTGCTGTTAACAGTGAGTTGGATGAGTTTGTCTTCATAATTTCACATTACAGAACGAGGATATGTAAAGACCGAGGGAAATAAAGCGGAATATCTGCTACCTTTATTGACTAACTAGGTTAAGTCAAAATTTGATGACTACTTTTGTTACAGTTAACTGTTCTGAAAAGTTTAGTAATTGCCGCACCTCAATTCAAAATATTTTCCTAAACTTCATCTAAATTTTAAATTTGACTAATTGTTTTTATGGTATGTATCAACGCTTACTCAATTTTTTATACAAATAATTAATTTATACTGTATCATTAAGTTAGAAAATATACAGTATTATCAAGACTATGTGAAGACCTTTTAGTATTAGTAGGGTTAATGTACCAATCCGAAATCATTCGTAAGAAAATAGTATTTATAGGGGTTTTACGGCTTTTGTCAGGCACCATCTTGGGTTTTCGGTGCATTTATTTTAATTATTTGTACCTACTTACTAATTACTGGTTCACCAAATCTTCAAATTGGTGGTCAACAAGAAAGTGGTGAGTACGGATCAAGAGCTAATTATATTCTGAATCTTGAACTCTGACTTTATAATTATTTTTGTCTCTAGATAATATCTCAAAACAATTTAGTTATACAGCTATTCTCAGGTAAATAGACTCGATCTTTTGGGGGCACAGCAATACTGTTTCCATACGACACATGTGGATAAAATAAATGAAAACTTCTGTAAATCGTGATAGCTATCTCTCAACCTCAGAGCAGCAAAGCAATTCAAAATTCAAAATGTTCGCGTAGCGTTTCGTAGAAAAGAAACGCAATTCTAGCCAGCCTTTTGGTGATTGATAATATGTAACTCAAAAGCATGTTAACTTACTAAAGTCAAGTTTTTTCCACTTTTTCAAGAGTTTATCAAAATTTAGCGACATACTATAAAAATAAAATTAACAAAATTTAATAATTCAATAAAATAAGTATACTATTTATCAGCCATTGGATTGGAAATCTCTCAAAAGTAACAGTATAAAATCCCCCAAGAGGGCATTGCAAAAAAGGTGAAAATTCTGTTTGTTATTAATTTAATGCCTTTGTTTTATTGCTTGTAGTGAGTAAATAAACATCTAAAATACAGGGTAGATCATGCATATTCCTGATGGATTTGTTTCTGTACCGGTGGCAGGGGCTACTGGTTTAGCCAGCGTGGCAGCACTCTTTATTGCCTTTGAGCGATCGCAACAGGCTTTTGGTATCCGCCGTGCGCCCATACTGGGACTAACCACGGCTTTCATTTTTGCCGCCCAGATGATCAACTTCCCGGTAGCAGGGGGTACTAGTGGTCACTTGTTGGGGGGAACCTTAGCTGCGATCGTTTTGGGTAGTCCCTGGGCAGGGACGTTGTGTATCGCCACAGTTTTAATTATTCAAGCTGTGCTGTTTGCTGATGGTGGCATTACGGCCTTGGGAGCAAATATTTTGAATATGGCAGTAGTTGGTGTTTGGGTTGGCTGGGTTTTAACCCAAACCTTGCAGCGGCTGTTTGGGGGGGCTAAAGGGCGCTTACCTTTGGCTGCTGGTATAGCTGCTGGTGTAAGTGTAGTGGTAGCTGCTATTGCTTGTGCCATTGAGTTAGCCCTTTCAGGAACTGCACCCGTAGCTATAGTTTTACCAGCAATGGCTGGTGTCCATATTCTGATTGGCATTGGCGAAGGGATAATTACGGGAGGTGTGCTGACTTATTTAGCCACAGCCCGACCAGATTTATTACCAGGGGAACAGCAGGAGTTTCGCGGTTGGTCTGTACCCATTGTCACCATTTTCTTAATTGCGGGAGTGCTATCACTCTTTGCTTCAGCTTGGCCTGATGGTTTGGAGAAAGTCGCCGAAAATACGGGCTTCATCGACTTAGCCGATAAAGTGCGGGTAATTGTGCCGACTCCCTTAGCTGACTATGGGATTGAGGGTTTGGGGCCAATTGGCACAAGTATCGCTGGACTTGTGGGAGCTACGGTTTGTTTTGCTGTTGCCTTTGGGATTGCCAAGGTGGTGAAACCTAAGAATGCTTAAACTTCCCTTGCCATTACGTTTGCAACTGTCTCTAGTGGTTGTGGTGGGAGCAGCTTTATTAAAGCATCATGCTTGGTATTGCTTAGGTGTATATGGCGCGATCGCACTTTTGTGGGCTTGCTTCTTGCGTGTACCAATTCGCCGCTTGGGAGGATTGCTCGGTACAGAATTGATTTTTTTGTCATTGCTGGCATTGCCCTTGGGATGGGAACGAGCCAGTTTTTTGCTAGTTCGTTCTCTGGTTTGTCTGGTTACCATGAATAGTTTTTTGTTAACCTTACCGCCCCATAGTTTTGGCATAGCCCTTAAAGGCTTACCTGTACCAGCACCTTTAAAGGAAAACTTGTTGTTAGCTGGGCAATATATGGAAATTTTGCTCTCAGAAGTGACGCGGATGCAACGCAGCGCTCAATTACGCGGTCTGACAGGAACTGCGGGATGGCTGCGCTACGCCAGTGTTGCCATGATTGGAGCCTTGTATCTCCGTAGTCTGGATAGGGCAGAGCGAGTCTATGCGGCAATGATCGCTCGTGGATACAACGGGCAATTGCCCATAGATTCTACCCTCAGACCAAAAGAGCGTTTTGCCCTGTTAGTAGCTTGGGCGATCGCTGCTTGTGTAACTGTAACTTCTTACAGAATTTAGCGCAGTTGTGAATATTGAGTTTGTGAATCTTGAAATCTTTAAGTTCTAATCCCCAACCATCAACCCATAACCCCCACGCAGCCGTGGTCGAGGTTGAGAACCTAGTGTATGCCTATTCTCGCCAGGAGCCAGTATTACAAGAAATTTCTTTTACCTTAAATCCAGGCGATCGCGTGGCGTTGATGGGAGCAACTGGTTCTGGAAAAAGCACCTTGCTGGAGAACCTGATCGGCTTAAAACAACCGCAAACTGGCAAAATTACGATTAATGGCATCCCAGTAGAACCTAAAACTCTACCCCAAGTACGTCGCAAAATCGGCTTTAGCTTCCAAGATGCCAACGACCAACTATTTATGCCGACCATCTTGGAAGATATTACCTTTGGGCCACGCAACTATGGAATGTCACCAGCCCAGGCAAGCGATCGCGCCCGGCAATTATTAGCTGATTTCGGTCTTGAAGCTTACGCCAATCGTTCCGCCCACGAACTTTCGGGTGGACAAAGACGGTTGGCCGCCCTAGCCTCAATTTTAGCCCTAGACCCGACAATTCTAATTTTGGATGAACCGACTAACGGTCTTGATCCAGCATGGCGGCGTCATTTAGCACAAGTGTTGTTAAAGTTACCCGTGCAGGTGATATTAATTGCTTCCCATGACTTGCATTGGCTAGGCAGAGTTACGCAACGTGCCTTGGTACTGTCTGGTGGTCGCATTCAAATAGACAGCGATATTCAGCCACTTTTACAAGATGGTGCTACTTTAGACCAGTTGGGTTTGCCGATAGATTGGTGATATGAGAGAGAGAAGAGAAGCAGGAAGCAGGGGGAAATTCCTCTCCTCTGCCTCTTCTCCATGCCCCATGCCCCCTACCTGATTTATCTTTTTTACTCGTAATATTGGGTACTATATTCTGGGTTTTATTGCTGGTGGGGTGTTAATGTCTGTTTTACCTAAATATACCGTTATGGCTCCTGTTAGCCTGAGCATTGCCTTATTCATTACTAGTTGTAGCGAAAATAAAGTCTCCCAGTGCCAGCGACTGATTCGAGTTGTGAATGCCGGAACTTCTCTGATTGATAAAAATAAAGGAACGCAAGTGATTACCAGCATACAGCTATCCAAAGATTTAGAATTTGTGACTAAATCGATTAGGGAACTGAATTTAACAGATCCTAAGCTGAAAGAATTTCAAAGCGGTTTTGTCAAAATTTTTCAGAATCTCAGTCAAGCGATCGCCATTGCCGGTAGAGCACTAGGCGCAACCAAGACAGCAGAAGCCTCGGCACCTGGCAGGGAAAAAATCCAAAAGGCGAGAACCGAAATTGACTCGGCACTGACAACAGCTACAACAGTTGGCAAGCAGTCGGATACGTTAGTCAATCAGATGAATAAGTATTGTAGCCAGCCAGAATAACTATCTGGGGCATTGGAAGAGGCAGAGGGGCAGGGAAAAAAGTGCAGAGGAGAGGAATTTTCCCCATGCTCCCTGCTCCAAATGGCACTAAGAAAAGCAATATAACGTTAAGTCAAGCTAAGTTTTGCGGACAATAGCCCAATCCCCGGATATAATTTTGTCGGAATACTTCAATCTCATCAGGCTGCGGTCTACCGTGAGAAACTACCGCTACCTTATAGCGTTTCATAACATTAATTGTTGATTGTCCAGCTTCCAAACTGCTCAGAACCTTACTAATCAACTCGGATGGTGAGTAAATAATTCCCAATTCACTTAAGAAAGCTCTAATATCTTTATCCTTTGGTGCAGAAACAAAAGATTTAATTTTGACGTTGATTATCCAACCATCAAATTGATTAATTACAGTCACAAATTCAACAGAAAAATCATTTTTACTACAATATTCAACAACCCGCAGTGTCAGACTAGCATTGGACAAATAGTATAGGTATTGCATAATTTATAGAGCATAATTGAGACTTTCAAAAAATAATCTCTAAATCTAAAGATTTAATGAGGATTCTAGGTTTTACAGAAAAAATTATTAAATAAATTTCTCACAATCAAAGTAAAGGAATATTTTCCTTTATTTATGAAGATTTGCAAAAAAGCATATCAGAGTGCAAAATTTTAATTAACTTGTTGTAAAGTTTGTAACAATATATTAAAATCATGCAGGAGTTTGACCACGCAGATAGTGTGCGCTGCGATCGCAAAGATGTCATAAGCATCTTTTTTAGATTCAACTTATGAAAATTTTGTTGGTAGAGGATGACGTATTACTGAGTACAGCACTCTTCGAGTTGTTGAGCGCAAATCGTTATACTATCGACATAGCAAGCAATGGACAAGCTGGATTAGAACTAGCGATATCGGCTGAATATGAGTTGATTTTGCTGGACTGGCTAATTCCGAAACTGGATGGTATTAGCTTGTGTCGGCAACTGCGATCGCAAGGCTACCGTAAACCCATTCTGTTGTTAACAGGGAAAAATTCTAATGCAGATATTGTCGCAGGCTTAGATGCCGGAGCAGATGATTATGTCATCAAGCCATTCGACCCAGAAGCATTACTAGCAAGAATTCGCTCTTTATTACGACGCAATGAGGCAATCTCATCATCCACATTAACCTGGGGAGATGTCTGTTTAGATCCAAGTGCCGGCAGAGTAACTTGTAATGAGCAAGAAATTCCCCTCACTGCAACAGAATACAAACTGCTGGAGTTGTTTTTGCAAAACCCAGAACGGATCTTTAGTCGTGCAGTAATTCTAGATCGGCTTTGGGGATTTGATGATGCACCGACTGAAAGTGCAGTTACGACTCATATTAAAGACTTGCGAAAGAAACTGAAAACAGCAGGACTAGCAGAAGAATTTCTAGAAACGGTATATGGCATGGGCTATCGCCTCAAGCCTGCGCCTAATCGCTCCATCTCTGTTATCGAAAACAATCAAGATGGAAAGAAAAAACCTGCTCCCAAAGATATGACTTCTGTAAATCGGGTGCTGGAGCGATTTCGTAATTCCTTTACCGGACAGGTTGTAGTGCTAGATCGGGCAAAAACTGCACTTTTAGCCGGGAATTTTAATGAAGATTTACATCAGCAGGCATTGCATGAAGCCCATAAGCTAGCAGGTTCGATGGGGTCATTTGGTTATCCAGAGGGTTCCCGGCTAGCACGGAAAATAGAGCATTTACTGCTTCAATATTCCTCGCTATCTCCAGATAAAATCTCTGATTTCTCGCAACTGGTAACAGCATTACAGCAAGAGTTAACCAAGCCTGCTGTTACTTCCACTGCTCAAAGCGTCCCGATGAACCAAACTTATCGTCTGTTAGTCATCGATGATGATGCGATGCTGACGGAGCAGTTGCAGGCAGAAGCTGACTCATGGGGAATCAGAATGAAGGTTGCACCAAATTTAGCAACAGCCCGATCGCTTTTTTCCTTAAAAACACCTGACGCAGTTTTACTGGATTTGAGTTTTCCTGGAACAGAGGAAGATGGATTAGTATTGTTGAGCGAGATAGTACAGCGATCGCCAAATATCCCAGTAATTGTTTTTACAGGACGAGACACCCTGACAGACCGACTGGCAGTATCGCGTTTAGGAGCTAGACAATTTTTGCATAAACCGGCGACAACTGAGCAGATTTTTCAGGCGATCGCTCGGGTCTTATCTCAACCTAAAACTTCCGAAGCCAAAGTTTTAATCGTAGATGATGACCCTGTAATACTGGCTGGATTATCAGCCTTACTAACTCCTTGGGGGCTGGAAGTAACAACCCTCTCTCAATCACAACAATTTTGGAAGGTGCTGATTGCAACATCTCCAGATTTGGTGGTACTAGATTTAGAAATGCCGATAGTTAATGGCTTAGAGTTGTGCCAGGTCGTGCGCCAGGATGCCCAGTGGGGAGATTTACCTGTTTTAGTAGTTACAGCCCATACTGAAGCAGAATTTCTTCAGCAAGCTTTTGCTGCCGGAGCCGATGATTTTATTAGCAAGCCAGTGCTAGGGCCAGAACTTGTGACACGGGTACTGAGCCGGATTCAAAGAACGCGCTGGCGCTCTCAGGCAGGGAGAGGTAAAGAATGATCAGGAATTATCCGCGATTATTGAACTACGGTGTTGCTATTGGCTCAACTGCGATCGCACTGCTTTTGTCACTCTGGCTAGAACCGCTGATTTCTCGAACCATTGGTGCTTTTTTCTATATAGCTATTATCGTCAGTACTTGGTATGGTGGCTTTCGACCAGGGATCGTTACAGTTGTCCTTTCCACACTGGCAATTGATTATTTCTTGATTCCCCCTCGATATCAACCGGGGATTAATCAACCAGAAGATGTATTGCGGCTAGGACTTTTCCTACTGGTTGCCTTGATAATTAACTTGGTAACTGGCAATCTTCAGTACAGCAGAAAGAAGATTCAACAACTCAACCAACAATTGTCTCAGGAAAATGCCGAGCAATTGCGGATGACTCTTGACGATCGCAAACAAGCACAAGAAACGCTGCAACAGCAATTTGAACAACAGCGTTTAGTGATGGAAATGACTCAGCGTATCCGGCGATCGCTGAATTTACAAGATATCTTGCAAACTACTGTTGATGAAGTGCGGCAATTTCTGGAGTGCGATCGCGTCACTATCTTCCAATTTTATCCAGGTTGGGGTGGAACGATTGTTATTGAGTCTGTTGCACCGGAATGGATGGCTCTTTTACCACTCCAGATTCATGATCCTTGCATTGGTGAAGAGAACGTCGAACCCTTTAAACAAGGCTTAGTCACTGCGAAAACTGATATTTATACTGCCGGAATTAGTCCCTGTCACGTTCAATTTTTGGAAAGTCTTCAAGTGAGGGCAAATCTCGTCGTTCCCATTTCTTTGGGAGATGAATTGTGGGGATTAATGGCAGCTCATCAATGTGCGGCTCCTCGTGAGTGGCAATCTTCAGAAATTACTCTGTTGCGGCAGTTAGGAGCGCAAGTAAGCATTGCTATCCAGCAAGCAGATTTGTTTAAACAGTTACAGATAGAACTAACGGAGCGCAAACAGGCAGAAATTGATCTACAACAACTAAATGCCGAACTTGAACAACGGGTGCAAGAACGCACTGCACAACTGACAGAGACGAACGATCGCCTGCAAAAAACAGTGATAGAGCAGCAACAAACCCAACTCACACTTTTAGAACAGGCGCAAATGCTAGAGCTTCAGGCTGTAATCACCCGAAATATGGGGGAAGGCATTTGCTTAGTGAGAATTGATAATGGAGTCATTGTCTATGCCAATCCTAAATTTGAGCAGATGTTTGGCTATGACTCTAATGAACTCAACGGTCAGCACGTTTCGATTGTGAGCAGTGTCACCAAATCGGTAAATACTGAAGATGTAAATCAAGCCACTTTGTCTGCCGTCTTACAAAAGACTGAAGCCAACTACGAAGTCCAGAATCTTAAAAAAGATGGTACACCATTTTGGTGTAGTGTGACGACTTCTGTATTCAGGCATCCCGACTATGGCGACGTTCTGGTTGCAGTTCACCAAGATATCACTGAGCGCAAAGGCATTCAAGAAGCTTTACGCGAGAGCGAAGAAAAGTTTCGTCAGCTGGCAGAAAACATCCAAGCAGTATTTTGGATGACCGATAATCAAAGTCAACAAGTTTTATATGTGAGCAACGCATACCAAACCATCTGGCAAAGAAATTGTGAGGACTTGTATCACAACTATTCAAATTGGTTAGATGCAATTCACCCAGAAGATCGCCAGCGCGTCGAAACTGAAGTCATTGAACAGCTTAAACCAGGGCAATACGATAAAAAATATCGGATTATCCGCCCTGATGGTTCAATCCGTTGGATTCGCGATCGCGCATTTGGGATCAAAAATGAATTAGGCGAGGTAGTTCGGATTGCTGGTATTGCCGAAGATATTACTGAACTAGAGCAGGTTAATCTAATGAAGAGTGAGTTTATTGGCATCGTTAGTCACGAACTCCGCACTCCCTTAACTGCAATTCGCGCCGCACTGGGCTTACTCCAAACTGGTATCTACGACAAAAAACCAGACAAATTCAAGCGGATGATTGAGATTGCAGCCATCGACAGCGATCGCTTAGTGCGTCTAGTCAACGATATTCTCGATTTGGAACGCCTAGAATCGGATCGAGCTGTCCTAGAAAAAACCACTTGCAATGCAGCTGATTTAATTCAACAAGCAGTAGCGGGTGTGCAAGCGATCGCCAATCAGCAAAATATTATCTTTAACATCCACCCTAGCAATGCTCAAGTTTGGGCTGCTGCTGATGCCATTGTGCAAACACTCACCAATTTGTTAGGTAATGCGATTAAATTCTCCCCTGCCGATTCTACTATTACCCTGAGTGTCCAACAGCAAACAGACCGCGTACTCTTCCAGATCGCGGATCAAGGACGAGGTATCCCCGCAGACAAATTAGAAGCAATCTTTGGAAGATTTCAGCAAGTAGATGCCTCTGATTCTCGCACCAAAGGCGGCACAGGTTTGGGATTGGCAATCTGTCGTAGTATTATTGATCGGCACGGTGGGCAAATCTGGGCTGAGAGTACTCTTAGTGTTGGCAGCACGTTTTTCTTCACTCTGCCATTGCCACCAGAGGAGATCACATGACTAACAGACAAGTATTAATTGTGGATGATGAAGAACGAATCCGCGAATTAGTACAAGCTTGTTTAGAAGACTTGGGAGGATGGAACACTCTGACAGCTGCATCAGGGGCAGAAGGACTAAAAATCGCTCAAACAGAACCCATTGATGCCATTCTCCTTGATGTTTCTATGCCTGACATTGACGGCTTTGCAGTATACGAAAAACTTCAGGCAAATTCTGCAACCCAAGGGATTCCAGTGATTCTGTTAACAGCGAAAGTCCAAGGGAGCGATCGCGCTCGTTTTGCTCAGATGGGAATTGCTGGGATTATTACCAAACCTTTTGAACCCACCTCTATTTGCAACGAAGTTACTGAGATTCTGGGGTGGGACGATTAATTTTTAAGATTTGTAACAAAATCTATATCTTTATTAGTTTTTTATTTTTGTAATTTATCTTTCTTGGTTATAAATAAAAATCTTTTATATAACCGGAAAGGTATATGAAATGAAATGAACATGCTACAGGAGGTAAATATAAGCGGCAAAATGATATTGCTCATTGATGATGAACTGAATGTACGTGAGATAGTAAAATTTTGCCTCCAAGATTTAGCTGGTTGGGATGTGGTGACAGCAGATTCTCCATTAGAAGGATTGCAGAATGCAGTACGCCACAGTCCTGATGCGATTGTATTAGATATCTCAATCCGTGACATCGCGAGTTTTGAGTTTATGAATAAACTAAGAAATAATCCAGAAACTCAAGCTATTCCTGTAGTGCTGCTCAGTGCTAAAGCGCGATGGCTGGATTCGCAAATTTTGCGACAGTATCAAGTCGCAGGTGTAATCCCCAAACCCTTTAATCCAGTTACCCTCCCTGCTCAAGTTGCTCAACTGCTGGGTTGGGATTTTACTTCATTAATGGATTAAACAATAAGTTTACCAAGATATCCGAGCCGAGACAGCCCCTGCTTTTAAGCATAGAGGTAAGGGAACTCCAAAAAATAAATTATCCTAATTTCTGGACTCAACACGACTGTTGCTCCCCCCTGCTCCCTGCTCCCTGCTCCCCTGCCAAGAAAGCGATGGGATATTTTTTTAGTTGGAAGTCCCTAAGGCGCTGACGAATTTATTCGCAGTCCAAATATCTGAAATTATTTAATAAATTCTTAATTTTATAGATTGTCTCAGGAAGACCGTAATCGCTAATCAAGTGCTTGCTGATATTTTTTAAAATTTGTTAACTACTTTCATTTCTTTATTAGTTTTTTATTTTCTGTTTATAAATTCAAGTTGTTGGTAGTGAAGCCAAGAGCCAACTATCTACTTGTGTTTAACTTTTTTAAAAAATATCAATTTTATGACAAATTGTCCCTGCTGTTCCAACCAAATGCTTCGTCACATTCGCTTACAACAAACCTACTGGTTCTGCCGCCACTGCTGGCAAGAGATGCCTAACCTGAATTCAGAAAAAAACAGCAATATTTTAAATTTGACTATAAAAAGCACATCATCAGTTAAAAAGCCAATTTCAGTAAACCACAAACTTTTGCAAACGAACGTAAAAACCGTAAAAACAGGGATTTCAGCCATAGTGAATCAGGAAGCAAACACCATTGCTAATAGAGCGATTGCTTTCAGGTCAGTTAGCTAGGGATATCGCCTGAAATGCTAACTAATAGGTTGAAAAGTGATACCAATTCTATGTGAGGCTGCATAGAGTAGTCCCTTTATCTAGCAAGCATTTCAGGCAGAACATTCTCTGCATCTTCATACAAAATTGTTTAGGACTTACGTATTGAAAAGCTGAAACCTCGATCCCCCCTAATTTAAACAAGGAGGGGATCTTTAAGATCAAATTTTTTAAATTAGGGGAGATATCTTCTGTATAAGTCCTGTTGGTATCAGCTTTTTCTACTTACAAAAATTTTTGGACAACCCATACATTCCATTCCAATCTCTCTGCAAGGAACAGCGGAACTTTGCCTAAGCACTGCATGAAGGATAATCGCCCCATCTCTCCACTGTTCAATAGCTTTAAAAGTTGTAGTGCTTATTTTGTATAGCTTGTAGCTTTTTTTAGTGCCATTAGGATCATAGCCATAGTAACTTTTATCACTTTTTTTTCAAAAAATTTCCTGATATACACCAACTTTGTCTGTCAAAAGAAATATTGGTGCAAGTCAAATGGAATACCATGAGTGATATTAGTCTACTGATGGCGGGTGTGCTAGCAACAGCGCCAATCTCTGCGCTTAATTTACCAGAACAGCCCGTAATTCTGCCAGATAATCCGGTGCAGGAGTCAACACAGGAAAATTTATCTCAAGTTGTATCAGCTGCTGAAATTACACCGCCTGAATTTGTGCAGCCAGATATAATCACATCATCAGCTATAACCAATAAGTACGAAAATATACTTAAAAAAAGCAGAGAAAAAATTCAATTTATAAATTCTCCCAACTTACCTAAATTAAAAGATACTCAACCTGTAACAGAAGTTGCCCAGAACCAGGAAAATACAGAAGAATTCTCTCTATCTCCTCAGTCTCCAGACTCAGACAACCCAATGTCTCAAGTCACCTCAGTATCGCAACTTAAAGATGTGCAACCCTCCGACTGGGCTTTTGGTGCTTTGCAGTCTTTGATAGAACGCTATGGCTGCATTGCTGGATACCCTGATGGGACTTATCTGGGGAATAGTAGTATCAGCCGTTATGAATTTGCGGCTGGTTTAGACGCTTGTTTAGAGAAGATTAACGAAGCGATGCCTGCGGCGGGCTACGCCTACGCTAATAATAAAATTAATACTGTTAATAGTGAAGATTTAATCCTGCTGCAAAGGTTGCAAGGGGAATTTAAAGCAGAGTTGCAGCAATTACAGCAGCGTGTCGAGGCTGTGGAAAACCGGACTAGTGAATTACAAGGTAATCGGTTTTCCACAACTACCAGATTATTTGGTCAAGCCATTTTTAGCGTTCAGGGAACCAATAGCCCGGATGTAGATTTGTTTCCTAGAGATGGAGTACCTGAACGCCAGGGAAAAACCAATCTAACTTTCACAAGTAGCGCCCAACTAACCTTAGCAACTTCATTTACAGGGCGAGATTTGCTGTTAACAGGTCTATCTGCGGGTAATTTGGGTTCTACTGCATCGTTGCTATCTACCAATATGGGGCGGTTGGGTTTCGAGTCAAATACAGACAACAATCTAGTTGTTAGTGACTTATCTTATCGATTTCTCGCCTCGGATAACTTGGGAATTGTCGTAGGTACGGCGGGAGTCAACCCCATCAACACCTTTCGCGGTATTAGTCCTTTAGAAGGTTCTAGCGACGGCGCGATTTCTCTATTTGGTCAACGTAACCCAATTTTAAGTATTGGCAACGGCACAGGCGGTATCGGCTTTGACTGGCAAATTAGCGATCGCATCAGTTTGCAAGGCGTTTATAGTGCAGAAATCCCCAGTTTTCCTGGCAACACCAACCAGGGTGGACTATTTAGCGGTAGATTTACTGCTGGCGCTCAGTTAAGTTTAGCACCCAGCAATAACATCGATATCGGCGTACATTATCTTTATTCTCACTCCCCAGATGGTTTATTGGGAAGTGGTGTCGGCGATTCTCAACTGATTTCGCCTTTTGCAGATCCTACAGCTTTCGATACCCAAGCCATTGGCGCTACCGTTGCTTGGCGAATTAACCCTAACTTGCAGTTGGGCGGTTGGGGTGGCTTTACTTCCTCTAAACCATTTAACCTTTCTGGAAGTGTGGAAACCACCAACTGGATGGTGTTCGCGGCTTTTCCCAATTTGCTGCGTCCTGGGAATTTAGGGGGCGTTCTCGTAGGACAACCGCCCAAAATTACTTCTAGCACTTTACCCGAAGGCTTCAACTTTCCCAACTTTTCTGATGGGGGGACAGCAGACGGACGTAGTGACACATCAATTCACGTAGAACTTTTTTACCGCGCCCAGTTGAGCGACAATATTGCCTTGACTCCGGGCTTATTCGTTATTTTCAATCCCGATCACAATGCTGCTAACGATGCATTAATTGTTGGGGCATTAAGAGCTACTTTCCGGTTTTAGTTTTGTACTGATGTAAATGTAATTAAAGACGCTTTTTCAATACTGTGTTATTCAGTATGAAATGCTTGCATTACCCAATGGCAGGAAGGAAAAGCCAAGCGTATTTTTTTTCATAGGTGATTAAAGGAGCAAATTTTTCATGAAATTACATTCATCAACTAAGTTGGGTTGTGCAGTTGTTGGCAGCAGTAGTTTAGCCGCAATCATCATTGCTTTAGCTGGAACAAGTGCTTTCGCTCAAATCACAATTCAAAGTACTGGCACATTATCAGGCACTATCCAACTTCCCAGTATTAATCCCAATTTCAATCAAAGTACTACTCGTGTTGATACAGATGACACGGGGACTTACTCCCGGAACTTAGGAACTAAGAACAATCCTAATTACGTTCCTGTATACAAGTCAGACTATGTACAAATAAGAACACGTAATGATGGAAGCCTACATTACTACGTTGACTTTAAAGGGATTCCGATTGTCTCCTTCAACGGGGTTCTAACTTCGCCGATTCTCTCTGACGGTGAGTTGACACCTTATAAATACCAGGGAAGATTGGCAGGAACTACATTTCAAGGAGTCGTTCAGGATGAATTTAATCTCACAAAAGCCTTATACACTGGTATTGTCACCGATCCAAACACTGGAAACCAGTATCAGGGCACATTTGAAGTAAGTGGATATGGAGTGCGATATAGCGATCGCAATGGTGGTGCAACTCCCACAGTCTTTGATTTCAAATCCGATCTTCCAGGTTCGCCAAAGGTAACATCTTTGGAAATGACTAACTCTCCCTTGGCGAGGATAACAATTAAAGTACCTGCAACTGCAACTCTCATCACTCCCACGCCAGTCGTTGATGGCGGTAGCACACCCACTCCCACACCAATAGTAGATAGCGGTAGCACACCCACTCCCACACCAATAGTTGGTGGTGGTAGCACACCCACTCCCACACCAATAGTTGGTGGTGGTAGCACACCCACTCTCACAACGATAGTTGATGGCGGTAGCACATTGACTGTTACGCCAATAGTTGATGGTGGTAACACATTTACTGTTGCGCCAATAGTTGATGGTGGTAACACATTCACTGTTGCACCAATAGTTGATGGCGGTAACACATTCACTGTTACGCCAATAGTTGATGGTGGTAGTGCGATCGCATCTTCAACACCTACAACATACACATCTGGGTCTAATCCATCACTTTCTACTACACCTAATATGGAGTTGAGTAACGGTAATTCCCTGGAGATCAATCAAGTAGTTGTCAACCCTGCAACCTTTCCTCAGGCTGCTTGTTCACAGGATTCTACCAATAGCTGCACAATACCTACTTCACCCAAACAAGCGATCGGCCCCCGTAGTCGAGTGCTAGTGCGTTAGTTATTTAATATCGTTAGTTCTGAAGGGATTGCACGATTATTTTAGGCATCTTGGCAAAAGTTTTAGGTGCTTCTGGAACTCTAGCAGGGCAGAATTAAATCTATATAATAGCCAGGACAGGGGAAACATTCCAATAAAAAAGTTCACAGGAAGTTATTCAGCGGCATTTTTGCCGCTCAGACTTTCTTTCTATGGTAGATTTTACCCTGATGATTTTCTGGCTATACTAGTGATTTCAGCTGATTGATTGATAAATTTCATCCCCCAGTATGAAAGACATAAAAACTCTAAATATCAGACATATATCAGTGTGCATTTCTTTTGAAGTGACACAAAAGCCTTGTCTAGTCTGGGAGTAAAAAATTTCTTTAGGGGTACAAAAATTTTATCAGTCAATCACTGAGGTTAACACTAACACTACAGAGTGAATCTAGATCAATCAAACGTCTTCTGAGTTAGCACCTATGAAAGAAGAATTGATAGCCAGAGTTGTGCAGGTCTTGCGAATTAATATGAGTTGGATGACTTGGAATTTATTTCTGGCTTTTATACCTTTAGCTTTGAGTGTGTGGCTATTTCGCTTTAGGCGTGGTGGCTCTTGGCTTTGGTGGCTAGGATTCTTAGTTTTCTATGCTTTCTTACCAAATGCACCATATTTGTTGACTGATGTAATTCACCTAATAGATGATATCCGCACGATTCAATCGGTGTGGATGATTACTTTGATACTCATTCCTGTGTATTTGTTAGTAATTCTCGGTGGATTTGAAGCTTATGTAATATCGTTAATTAATTGGGGTTACTACTTACATCGCATCGGCAAGAGCGAATGGATTTGGCGGGTTGAGTTGATTACACATTTTCTTTGCGCTATTGGTATTTATTGGGGACGATTTTTGCGTTTCAACAGTTGGGATTTGATTACTCAACCTGATGCTTTACTTACCAAAGGGGTAGAAGAAATTCTTGGGAAACAGCCCCTGGTGATTATTGCTATCACCTTTGTGGTACTTGCAGGTTTGTACTGGATTATGAAACGAGTAACTTTAGGTCTTAGCCAACCAAATAGTAGAATAGGGATAAATTCAGGACGCGCTAACTCTAACACACCAAACATTTGATGAATGTGACGATTTTGGCTTTTAAATTTGAGGTTTTAATTAGTAATTCCTCGGGTTAATATTGCCTGTCAAAAGAAAGATGTAACTAAACCCTCCTTGAGATGAAATAGATTCAGAAGCAAACGGTTGAACTTCAACCGCCACTATCTGAAACTAACGCCCTATCAGATCATTGAATATCGATGGTCTGGTCTAATTTATCTGGTCACGTTGATAGGAGGGATATAAGATGCAATTAATCTCTAGAGAGGAAATAAAGACATTAATAGAACAGCCAAAAGGAAATTGTGTTTCAATTTATATGCCAACGCACCCAGCTGGGCCAGAAGTGCGACAAGACCCGATTCGCTTTAAAAATTTGGTCAAGGAAGCGGAGACTCGTTTAATCGATGCGGGTTTGGAACAGAAAGAAGCGATCGCATTGCTGGAAAAATCCCATGAAATTGATACCCAAGAGTTTTGGGAGCAAAAGGGAGAGCAAGGGCTGGCGATTTTTATTTCTGAAAATATTTTTCGCTATTACACGCTGCCAATTGATTTTCAAGAGTTGGTCGTGGTTACAGACCGATTTCACATCAAACCACTGCTGCCAATTTTAAATGGCAATGGTCGCTTCTATATGCTGGCTTTGAGCCAACAAGATGTCAGGTTCTTTGAAGGAACACGCTACACCGTCAATGAGGTGGAAGTAGAAAATCTTCCTAAAAGTCTAGATGAAGCTTTGCAAAAAGACGAGACTGCTAAAGAAGGTCAGTTCCGGCTTGCAACATCAAGAGGGGGAACCGCCAATTCCTTTTCGCAACCAGGTACGTTTCACGGACAGGGAAGCCCTGAAAAGGATAAACAACAAGAATACATACTACAATTCTTTCAGATTATTGATGGCGCATTGCACGAAAAACTGCGAGAGCAAAAAGCGCCTTTGGTGCTGGCTGGGGTAGAGTATCTCTTGCCCTTGTACAGACAGGCAAATACTTACCAGCATTTGATGGATGAAGCTATCACGGGTAATCCAGAAATTCTCAGCGCCCAAGAGTTACATGACGAAGCTTGGCCGATTGTCGAGGCTGATTTCCAGAAGTCGCAGCAAGAAGTTTTGGAGCAATTTCACGAATTCTTTGGCGGTGATACTGGTAAAGCATCTAACAACCTCAAAGAAATTGTCTCAGCAGCTTATTACCAACGAGTGGATTCATTACTAGTTGCAGTGGGTCAGCAACAGTGGGGTTTATTCGATCCAACCTCAGAAACGGTTTATTTGCACCCAGAAAAAGAAGCTGGTGATGAGGATTTGTTGGATTTTGTTGCTGCTCATACTTTATTAAATGGTGGCACGGTTTACGCTGTTACCTTTGAACAGATTCCATATAGTACAGCCGTTGCGGCGATTTACCGATATTAACAATTTCGGTTTTACACGCGTAGGCGTAGCCCGTCGTAGACATCGCTACCCCACCCCATGAGTATATTGAGGTGGGGTCTTTTGTGATATCTATCGTTAAAAAATCAAAAATTTAATTACTCTTAACTAATGAATTTGTCGTCGTGCTGCTGCTAAAATTAGACGTTTTTCAGCACGAGCGATCGCCTGATATGTTCGCTCCACTGCTTCCGGTTCGACGGAAATAGAAGTAATACCCCATTCCACTAACTTATCAATGATTTCTGGATAGAGAGCTGGTGCTTGACCGCAGATTGAACAAGTTATACCGGCAGTTTTAGCCATTTGGATCAGTTGAGCGATCGCACTCATCACTGCTGGATGACGTTCATTGAATACTTTTGCTAGCTGTCCTTGCTCTCGATCCACTCCGAGCAATAATTGGGTCAGATCATTTGTACCAATTGAAATTCCGGCTGCACCTGCTTTGACATATTCTGGCAGTAAAAACAGGACGCTTGGCACTTCTGCCATCATCCACAATTGAAACTGTGACACCTCAGTTAAAAGAGCTTGCTCAACTTTGCGACGGCAAAAGACAAATTCTTCCACAGTCCGCACAAAAGGCAACATTAGATTGACATTGCTGTAACCAGCTTGCTGAACACTTGCCAAAGCTTGCAGTTCCAACTCAAATACTGCGGGATTTCGTAAATAGCTGAAAGTGCCACGTTCACCCAACATCGACTGGGTTGAAGATTGTAAATTATCACTCAATGACGGTAAATCCTGCGGCCAATCTAAAGAACGATAAAAAACTGGTCTTGGTGCAAAGGCACGGGCAAACTGCATAATCTGCTCAGACCAGCGCTCTAACAATTCTGCTTGCCGCCCGCCTAAAATCCAACTATTAGGATGTTGCCCGTCCAATATATTTAGTACCATCAATTCTGAGCGCAATAATCCCACCCCATCTACAGGAAAGCTTTGCACTTGTTCTATTAAACTGGACTGACTCAAGTTAACCAGCAGTTGGGTAGCAATCATAGGTAGATGAGAACTAAGAGGAGGATGGGTTGCTTTGGGATTGGAGTGATTCGAGGAAAGCAACTTTTCTCTTCCTAGTTTCCCACTTTCCTCCTCTTTACCTCTTTCCATCTCCTCCTTTGAGTTTCCTTTGATTCGATAAATTTCTCCTCTGTCGCCATCGAGCAGCAGTCGTTCGCCAGTTTGGATTAAGCTTGTAGCAGATGTTGCGTTTACTACTGCTGCGATACCTAATTCTCTGGCAAGAATTGCAGCATGGCTGGTTAATCCGCCTTGTTCAGTAATAATACCACCAACTTGTTGCAGTAATGGTAACCAATCAGGCGCGATCGCTGGTATTACTAAAATCACTCCCTTGGGTAATTGTTCGGGTTTATGTTGGGGATTAGTAATTACTAGGGCAGTCGCCACAACACGTCCTCCTGCCGCCCCTAGTCCCCTGATGAAGTGTCCGTGGGGAATAATTACAGATTGGGGAGAACTAACTTGTGTTACGTAGAGCTTGCCAGATGGACTTTGCCCGGCGATAGTCCATTTAATAGTAAAGGTTTTTCCCAGTTCGCTTACCAGTTGAGTTCCCAGAGCAATTATTTGTTGTAAGTATTCTTCTTGTAAAGCGTACTGTTTTTGTTGGGCTTCCTGAAGTAGGTAGGTACTCAGACAAGTGTGATCTGGTGTTAGCGCTGACTTGGGCACGGGTTGCGAAAAAGCTCCAGGTGCTGCATCATCCACACCATAAGCGAGCATTTTATTGCCCAACTGTTGCTCAAGCACAACCCCAGTTGCCTGTTGAATGTAGTAAACATCTGGCTGGACTTCGCCAAGAGCGATCGCAATTCCTAATCCCCAAGTAGCTTCAATTTCCCAGCCGGAGGAGTTAGCTCTGAGCAAACCACTGGCGATCGCATTTTCAACAGGTTGCACCAAAACTGCTAAATTTATTTGTTGCAGATTAATTCCGGCCCGCTGCCAATATAGTAGACTTCTGGCACGAAATATCTGGCTCCAGGTACGCTTTAATGCAAAAGCGATCGCTTCGGGTTCGCACTGGCAAAATACCGACTCCAGCAAACCCGATATATTCTTCATTCCTGGGGTAGCAGTCGATACTGCCAAGGTAGGTCGAAGAATTAAACAGCCAGTTTGCCATTCTGTAGCTGCTTGGAAAATTGTCCTCACCCACTCCTCTGGCACAGTCGCAGTCAGAATTTCCTGACGCAAGCGACCAGCCACCTGCTGAAGTTGCCGCCAATTAGTGACATCCAGGTGTAACGAAGAATGGGGTAAGTCAGCTACTAATGACTCTGAACTATTGAGATTTTCAAGAAATTGCCGTAAAATTTCCGCTGAAACAACAAAACCAGGCACCACCGGATAGCCACGCTGGATAATTTTGCTTAAGAAAAACGCTTTGTCACCTACTTTGGCGCGGTCTTGTAGTTTAATTTGGTCTAGCCAGTAGAGTTTATCCACTCAATTTGTTAGTTTTCAGTTGTCTATTTGTCGCCACGGCTATTCCTTCCTGGTACGTTATCAGGCGTTAATCCACTGACTCCTGAATCAGGACTCCTCAATAGGAATAGTTTTCAGCATTTACACTTGAATTTACCGACCTTGTTAGTGGTCAATTGCTAGTTACACAATGTATCCCTGTAATTCGACTTCTTTGGAAATCAAATTTTTGCCTTTATTTCGCCTCCCTTCCCTAAAACCGGGAGTTTAGTTCTTTATCGAGATTGTACATGGCGGTGTCATATTTAATTATTAAGTGTATGGGTTAAATCTAGCAATTTAAGGTAAGCTTTCATAGCATTAGTTATTTTAAATGGCTCAAAAACTATTTAATAAACTTAAAATTCATGTAGTTTGTCCAAATTATGATCGTTGCCATAATTTCATAATACAAACCCCAATTTATTGACTGAAAGAATATATTATTGAAAAATAATCCTAACAATGGAAGATGTTAATTAGTAGATTAAAAACCATTCCTGAATCGATAGAATCCAAATATGAGATAGGCGATTGCACTAAACCCATTGGATTAAACTCCATTATTAAAAATATTATCAGTTAACCTAGTATATAGAATACTCTATACCAAACTAAGCATTGTCAAACACTTACTACCTGGCAACTAATGATTGGCTTAATATGAGCTTCCGGCTAGGCATTGCATTGCTAATTGGAGCAATAATCGGCTTAGACCGCGAAATTAGGCGTAAACCAGCCGGTTTAAGAACTCACATGCTGGTGAGTTTCGGTTCAGCCATTTTTATTTTGATAATTATGCAAACAGGAGGACTGCAAGATACTACTGATGCACTTAGCCGTGTAATTCAGGGGATTGCAACTGGTGTAGGATTTCTCGGTGCTGGAGAAATTGTGCGCCAATCTCCCCAAGAATCACAACGACTTGAAATTCACGGACTCACATCAGCAGCAGCTATTTGGGTTTCGGCTGCATTGGGAATTGCTGCTGGCTGTGGTTTATGGCAGTTAGGATTAATAGGTTCTCTGCTAACTCTTGTAGTTCTCAACATTTTTAAAAGGTTAGAATAAGGTCACAATTATTCATAATTGATAATTACTGTTGGATTATTTCTCCTGCTTTTACAAAAAGAATTTGGGAGGACTTCAACCACTGGGAATCAAAAGAACCCAAGTGAGTGGTAGTAATCAGGGTTTGAAAGCGGTCTTGAATAGCATCAAGCAATTGATTTTGACGAGATAAATCGAGTTCGGCAAGAACATCATCAAGTAATAGCAATGGTGGCTCTTTGACGACTTCTTCAATTAATTGTAATTCGGCTAATTTTAAAGCTAGAACCAGCGTTCGTTGTTGACCTTGAGAACCGTATTGACGAGCGGGTGTCTGGTTAATAGTTAATTCTATTTCGTCTCGATGGGGGCCGACAAGAGTAGTGCCTTGGTGCATTTCAGCGATCGCTCGCTGCTGAATTTTTGCTAAAAAAGCTTGCTGCACTTCTTCTGGCTGGTTATCCTCTAAAGGAATATTCGGTACGTAATTGATTTGTAGAACTTCTGTACTACCGCTAATACTGGCGTGCCAAGCACTTGCAATGGGAGCTAATCTTTGGATAGCGCGATCGCGTCGTCTAATTACTCTGGTTCCTGTGGTAGCTAATTGTGCATCCCACACCGCCAGTTCTGAGTGTAGAGACGTTGCATCCAATGTCTCTACATGACGTTTTAAAAAAGCATTGCGCTGGCGTAACACATGGTTATACTGCTGCAAAATGTGAGCATAAACTGGTTCGAGTTGAATTAAGAGTGTATCTAACCAGTTGCGGCGACCTTCCGGGCCGCTGCGTACTAGGTCTAAATCTAAGCTGGAAAATTGGACTGCATTGAGAACGCCGAGAAAATCCATTTGACGGCGGATAGACTCACCATTGATAGCAACGCTACGGCGACCATTGCGCCGGAGAGTTAAGGTAAGGTCACTAACCCCTGTTTGTCGCTCAAGGGTGGCATTAATTTGGGCTACGGCTTCTCCTTCTTGGACTAAATCGCGATCGCGGGCCATTCGGTGCGATCGCAATGTCGCCAGCAACTCTACCGCCTCCAACAAATTCGACTTACCCTGAGCGTTATTACCTACCAAAATTGTTTTGGCAGCAGTAAACTCAACCTTTTGGTCTTGATAATTGCGAAATTGTCGGAGGTTTAGAGTTTTGAGGTACATAGAGAAAAGTTAGGGGCAAAGAGTAGTTAGGAGTCAGGAGTTAGGAGTTAGGAGTTAGGAGTTAGGAATTGAAAACTCATACCTTATAACTCATTACAGACGCGATTAATCGCGTCTCTACTCATAGCTACGCACTTTTTCAGACAGCCTTCTTGCCCATAATCCGCAAAAATATCTTCTCCGCTTCGATCCACACAAACATTAAGGCACTGAAGCCAATACAAACTCCCAATTCCTCTAGAGTCAGGTAGTGGGTACCAAAGAAATCTCGCAGGGGCGGGACGTAAACTAGCATTAGCTGCAAAATCGTGGTGACGACAACAGCCGCTAGTACAAATATATTGGAGAAGGGATTCATCTCGATGGCCAGTCGGTTGTTAGAGCGAATGGCGATCGCATGACCCATTTGGGCAATACACAAGGTAGTAAATACCATTGTCTTCCAAGCATCTCGATTGCCCTGATACTCAGGGGCATGGGTATGTTGATAAGCCCACCACATCAAGGCAATGCTGATAATGGCAAAAATGATCCCAATGCGAATCATATAAGAACCCAATCCCCTAGCGAAAATACTTTCGCGGGGACTAAAAGGCGGACGTTGCATCACATCCGGTTCTGGAGGTTCCACAGCTAATGCCAAAGCTGGTAAACCGTCTGTCACCAAATTCATCCAGAGAATTTGTAAGGGAGTAAGGGGAACGCCTCCCAAACCAATTAGGGGTGCAGCCGCAATTGTCAGAACTTCGCCAATGTTACTGCCCAAGATGTATTTGATAAAGCGGCGGATATTGGTGTAAACAACTCTGCCTTCCTTAGTGGCGCTAACAATGGTGGCGAAGTTGTCATCAAGTAACACCATATCACTGGCTTCTTTACTGACATCGGTGCCAGTAATACCCATTGCAATACCGATATCAGCTTGTTTGAGGGCTGGGGCATCATTGACACCATCGCCTGTCATCGCTACAAATCTGCCCCGGCGTTGCAGTGCTTGGACAATTCGCAGTTTATGTTCTGGGGAAACCCTGGCATAGATGCTCACCAAGTCAACATTTTGCTCTAATTCCTCGTCGCTCATCCGCTGCAACTCTTGACCTGTGAGCAAGCGATCGCCTTCTTGGGCAATTCCCAAATCAGTAGCGATCGCTCGTGCTGTTAACTGGTGGTCGCCAGTAATCATCACTGGGCGAATACCTGCATCTCGACACTCTTGCACCGCTGCTCTCACCTCTGGGCGTGGTGCATCCAGCATTCCCACCAATCCCAGCCATACTAAGCCTTGCTCAGATGCTTCGTCTGAACCTTCTGGTGGGATTTCCGCGAGGGGTTTGTAGGCAAAACCTAGCACCCGTAAACCTTTACTCGCCATTTGGTCATTTTCTGCCAAAATTTTCTGGCGTTGTTCTTCGGTTAAGGGGGCTGAGTGATTGCCCAAATGAATTTGAGCCGAACGTGCCAAGGTTAACTCTGGAGAACCTTTGGTAAACATTAAGTAAGGTTCAGATTGGAGAAAATTAGCGATCACAGGGTCAACACCTCTTGAAGATGCGTCACCTGTGGCGATTCCCTCAACTTGAGAAATCACGCTCATCCGCTTCCGTTCTGAGGAGAAGGGAAATTCCGCAACGCGAGGTAACTTACTGTTCCACTGGTCTTTTTCGATTCCGGCTTTTCCTGCCAGGGTGACTAACGCTCCTTCTGTAGGATCACCCAAAATTGCCCATTCACCTTGTTCTTTTTGCAACACTGAATCATTACAAACAGCACAGGCGATTGACAACGCTGAGATTTCTGGAGACTCCTCTAGGGAAATTTGTTGACCATCTAACTGAAAGTCCCCTGTGGGAGCATAACCTTCGCCAGTGACGCGAAAAGTTTTGTTATTGGTGGAAACCGATTGCACCACCATTTTATTTTGAGTCAGCGTGCCAGTTTTATCAGAACAGATAGTGGTTACAGAACCCAATGTTTCCACTGCTGGCAATTTGCGAATCAAGGCATTCTGGCGTACCATTCGCTGGGTTCCCAGTGCCAGGGTAACGGTAATTACGGCTGGTAAACCTTCTGGTACCACAGCAACCGCCATACTCAAGGAAACTTCCAATAGTTCTTGGATGTTTCTAAAACCTCCGTCCTTGAGCACACCCCCGACGACGACGATCGCCACGAGAATCAAAGAACCCGTAACCAGGACGTTACCCAGTTGAGTCATTCGTTGCTGTAAGGGTGTAGGTTCACTTTCCACCGACTGCAACATAGTGGCAATTTTGCCTAGTTCTGTTGTCATGCCAGTGTTAGTTACCAGAACCTTCGCCCGTCCTTGGATTACTTCGGTTCCTTGAAATACTAAATTGATGCGATCGCCTAAATCTGTTTCTTCGGGCAATTTTAGCGTTGCCTGTTTATTCACAGCTTCGGCTTCACCTGTCAGTGCCGACTCACGCACTTGTAAATTCGACTGTTCTATCAAGCGTCCATCTGCGGCTATCTGCATCCCAGCTTCCAGCAGCATTACATCCCCTGGGACTAGTTCCTTGGCTGCTATCTCCACCAATCTGGTGTTGCGGATGACCCGCACTAAGGGAGAGGTGAGTTTTTTCAAGGCTGCCAAGGCTTTTTCGGCACGGCTTTCTTGGACGTAGCCGAGTATGCCATTGAGGATGACAATTGCTAAAATAGCGATCGTATCTTTAAATGGCACTTCACCAGGCTTCAAATCGCCTGCCCGCAAAGCTATCAGGTCTAAAATCCCAGAAATCAGAGCTACGCCAATCAGCATCAACAACATAATGTTCTTGAACTGATCCAGCAGAATTTCCCAAGTACTACGGCCAGCAGTTTCTTCAAGTTCGTTGGGGCCGTACTTTTGCAACCTCTGTTGAATTTCTTGGGGTGTTAAGCCACTGTCTGCATTACTATCAAGCAGGTCTAGCGCTTTATCAACTTCTAAACTATGCCAAACGGCGGCACCTTCAGGCAGAGAATTAGCAGACATCGTGTACGTCACAGGAAATGGTTACAAAATTCGATCATAATTTAGTGATGGCAGGAAAACCATCTTCTAAAGTTACATTAAGGCGATCGCTAAGTTGTATGAGTGTATATGTAATTCTTAACATTTGTAAATTTATCCTTTTTTGAGATAGTGTTATTTCTCACGAAAGAGTTTTTTGGAACATATTGTACCGATAATTGTGAGTAATAGAGCTTTGAAGCTTTGTTGCAGAGCGTATGCCACAATTAATTTTAGGCTGCCATTGCTTTCATTTACATCTAGTCAATAGCCAGGATGCATGGCACGATTGCATTTCTTAATTTTGAATTTTGCCCAAAGTTGAGCCAGCCATTTGTGTATTTCGCCTTCAAGCGAACTGGCGTGCCAGGAGGGTTTCCTGATTTAGCAAACTTTTCCAGCAGAGTTTTTAATTTTGAATTGTCCAGGCGTGCTAAACCATTCAAGAAATATGCTTAATATGAGTTTTGCACTCCCCACGACCGCAAGCCAGATGTTTGGGCAAAAAACAATTCGACCGCTGACTGCTGCTACCCTGTGTGGCATTACTTTCATTAAAGATAGACTGATTGCCATTGACAGCATTAAAGGGCATCTACTGGAGATTGATCCCACCTCTGACAACAGCAAAATTCTCAATCCCCATCAAATTAAAGAATTTACCGATGTCACTGGTATAGCAGTATGGGAAGATACCCTGTGGGTGAGCCGAGAAAATAGTGTTTACTTGTGCAAGCTCAATGCTTTGGGTCTGGAACATTTTGTGACATTACCTTATCCGGCTGACGGCGTTGCTGTTTGGGAAACGACAGTTTATGTCAGTTGTCAAAGGCTGGGCTACATTCTGATTTTTGACCGCGAAACGCGAAAAGAAATTACCAGATTTTATGCCCCTGGAGTTGGGGTAGAAAATTTGGCAGTGACTCAGGAAATGCTGTGGATTTGCGATCGCACCGAACAATCAGTTTACGCGATGGACAGGGCAACAGGAGAACTACAATTTAGTGTCCTGACCCCTTTTGAATGTCCTACAGGCATAGCAATTCATAAAACTGACGAAACAGGTAAAGAAAGTATTTACGTCGCCTACGCCACAGAGGAGCCTTATATTCGGGACAACCCCAATGCTGATCCGAGTCATGAGCTAACGTTCCGCGATCGCACTTTTATTCATCCCCTGTATTATCATTACCAACCAGATAAGCGCTACGCCCTCTCTAACGGTTATCTCATTGAGATGTCCTATGCTGAGGAAATTGCACCCCTAGACGAGGTTTATTTACCTGAGGTAGAATGGCGCATCGCCTTACCATCGGAAACCGAACGTCAAAAGGTAAAACACGTTGAACCCATTGGTATACCTTTTACCGAAGAAGTGATAGAAGGACAACGTGTAGCAGTCTTTAAATTTGATTCTCTTACCCCAGGTGAACGGCATATATTTGGCTGGAAAGCACTTTTGGAAGTTCGAGGCATTAAGTATCGCATCACACCTAGAGATGTAGAAGATATACCTGAACTGTCCCCCGAATTACAAACACGCTACCTAGTGGATGACGATGATTTAGCAATGGACACTCCCATTGTTCGCCGTGCTGCTAGAGAAGCCATTGGTTCTGAAACCAATGTGCTGCGGAAAATGTACAGCATCCGCAACTACGTCTATGATAAGTTATCCTACGGTATTAAACCTTACATTGACACACCAGATATAGTTTTAGAGCGAGGTGTTGGTTCCTGTGGCGAATATGTCGGTGTTTTACTTGCGTTATGCCGCTTAAATGACATCCCTTGTCGGACTGTAGGTAGGTACAAATGTCCTCCCCATAGTGACTTACTAGGAGTACCGCTACAACCGGACTTTAATCATGTTTGGCTGGAGTTTTACGTACCGAATTTTGGCTGGTTGCCAATGGAATCAAATCCTGACGATGTGGGTCAAGGGGGGCCTTATCCCACGCGCTTTTTTATGGGCTTGTGCTGGTATCACATTGAAATTGGCAAAGGTATCACTTTTGAAACTGTGACAAGTCAAGGTGCGCGGCTAACCAAAGAAGATATCCCCATCGGTGATTTGGCGATTAATCATATTCGCTTCACAATTCTTAAAGAATTACCGGACTTTTGAATTAGGGCATTGAGCATCCTGGAAAGGTGCTGAGAAAGCGAGTAAGGTGTGTTATGCCGTAGGCTAACGCACCTTAATCGTCTCTGCTTAACCACAATTTGCGTCTACTTCTAAACTCTTATTTCTATTCAAGTATTCTTCAAACAATTCAAAAAATTTCTGTAGTGCCTCAGGCTCATTTACAGAATAGAAAAAAATTATTTTAGACCATGACTGACCTGAGTTAATGCCATATTTTTCTTCTACCCATGATTGA
The DNA here is from genome assembly GCF_015714705.1 of Nostoc sp. NZL. NCBI lineage: Bacteria > Bacillati > Cyanobacteriota > Cyanophyceae > Nostocales > Nostocaceae > Nostoc > Nostoc sp. NZL. The sequence continues at coordinate 30,641 of NZ_WBKL01000153.1, forward strand.
AAACCTTCAAATTCCCTTTCTGGCTCAGTTGGAGGTACGCTAACTTCTTTTCGAGCCAGACTATATCCTCGCAAAACCATATCTAGTCTAGTAATTGAATTAGCTCCTAAATACATTCCTGGTCTTTTCTTTATATTATTTAGAATCTCGTTGTAAATATCAAACTGAGGAAAACTCATATTCTCACTAAGCCTTGAAATATCTTCACTTTTTTGAATTTTTGAATTATCTTTCTGCCTTAAGAACTGCTCAAATTCTTCAAATAACCTATTAAAAGCTGCTCGTTCCGTTTGCTTCCAGAGCAAGAGAGAATTATCCCAGCCCAAGACCGACTCACATTAGTTTTTGCTCTTTCTTGTATCCACTCTTGAAATCCTTCCATTCCACAGGAGCCTATGTCAGTAAATCCTAGTGTGATTAGACCATCTATATACCCAGTTAAGAATGAATGAAGACAAGTAATTGATGGCTTATCTATGTACATGTCTGGATTTTCTCTAATCTTTTGGAGAAGTGTAAAAAGCTCATTCATGCCAGCAACCTCTACTTTAGTGAAGATTTATTAATTGAACAGCCGTATCACGCGTTTATTGAAATCAATCTTTCCTATCACGAGGGCGTGAATTATCTGGCATTGTATCAGCACGAACTACATCACTAATCTATTCTCCCTCAACATTATTGTTAGAATAATTTGCATAATCATCCCATGTCATCGTGTCGCCAGTTGAGTATTCATAAACGACTCCACGATCTTGATTATTGCCATTTCCATCATTTAAACGAATCCACGTTACATAATCACCAGATGGAGGATAACCACCACCAAATTCAATACCTGGAGGTTGAGCTAAACTTCTAATTGCCCCTGGTACAGGTCGCCAACTTCGATAATGATGAGTTACAAATTTGTCGGGAAAACCAGACCTCCTATAATGTACTGTTTGGTGAAATTTTTAATTATAAAGAACTGAATATTGACCTTGTGGGCCACAAACCAAATTAAGTGGAAAAAAAGAACAATATCTCTCATCAGCTTTATTTTTAGCCTGCTCATTTTTAGCTTTATTCCAAATATAATCACCAAACAGTCCAGATGCGCGCATATCTCCAACAACTGTAGTTCCAGCAACAGCTTGCACAGAAGAAGTAGTAGCTCCTGTAGCTATAGTTGTGCTAATTACTGTCGTTCCGGCAGCCTCCGCAGTAGGAGATAATTCCGAGCTTATAGCAGCGGCACATTCCGGTTGAACAGCACAAGTATCTAGAGACGACAGTAATGCGTAAATAGGTTGAGGTAAAATCCCCTTAAATATTAGAAGTAAAAGAAACGTCCAAATTCCTACTAATCTAAATACAGATTTCTTTATGCTTAATCGCACTAGTCTTGACTCCTCACAACCCAAAGATAAAAAATATAAATTGGTGTATTTTACATCTAGGTTGTCTGACGGGAGTGAAGAGTGAGGTCAGTAAAAGTACGAGAATTTTGCAGCTATCTTTGAATATTGAACCAAGATAAAGAGGTAAACCAATTAGCTATTAACTCTTAAACTGGGCAGTGGATATGATTGATGCTGCTTAAAATCAGCAAAGTCACAAATTGAGTTAAATGGGCAAAATCGGCAGTGAGATCCAGGATTAGGAGGGAAAATTTTACTGAAATTACTACTGTGTTCCTGATATTTTTGCAAGTCGTGTTGGTGCTTGTGAGCAATGTTCGCTAACTCAAATTTTAAGGATTCTAATTCACTACTATTGATGCTAATTAACTCAGACTTTTTACATATTTCTAAATTATAAAATGATGCGACAGCTTCCCGTCCAGGGTAAAGATAACGAGCAGCTACCAAATAAACTAATGCCTGTCGTCGGTCAAAAGCCGACTTACCAGTTTTGAAATCTAAAATATGTAAAGTGCTATCAGATTCAATGAAAACGCAGTCCATAGCCGCATATAAGCGAAAGCAATAATCTTCTTGTTCAACTACTATCGGTTTGGGAAAGCCTTCATCACCCGGAGTTAATTGAATAATATCTTTATCCAAAAGTAACGGTGCATCGTGATATTTTTTTAAAATTTGCAGCACGCGTTGCTGGACTTGATCGCTTGAGTTGGCTAATTTAAGTAGCTGTGCAACTCTTTCTACGCCATCTGCTTGCTTCAACAGATGCCTGTGATGATGAAACTCATAAACGCCTTTTTGGGCGAGTATCCCAATCCGCTGGGGTGCGGTGGCTTGCGTTAACAGCGCTTTGACTTGTGGTTCGTGTTGCCGCGCTTTGATAAACCCCCGTCTCATCTGGCAATGCCAGCGTTCTTGCCCGGTCGCTGGGGCAACTAGAGACCAAAGGTGATAACTGGCAAAAGGTCGATCGGGGGTTGACATTGCTCAGAAACAGTGAGAGAAAATACGGTGGGGAGAAGTTTAAGCTAAGGCTTCCTTAGAAAAGAACTTCGGGGGATACTTGCTGCTACACACGCTTTGCGGGAAGCTTGAATAGTACTGATAATGTACGGGAGCAAGTGGCAAAAATGTCCAGCAAGATAAAATTTGGTACCGATGGATGGCGAGGGATTATTGCCGATGACTTTACTTTCCCCAATGTGCGGAAAGTAACAAGAGCAATAGCCACTTACTTAGAAACAGCCTACACAAAAGACAGACCAGTACTTATTGCCTACGATACTCGCTTTTTAGCTGACCAGTTTGCCCAAACAGCGGCCCAAGTACTGGCAGACTTGGGTTGGACTGTGAAAGTTACTGATCGGGATTGCCCCACACCAGTAATTGCCTACAACGCCCGTCACTTAAATTCCGCTGGGGCGTTAATGTTTACTGCTAGTCATAATCCAGCACCCTACTGTGGAATTAAATATATACCCGATTATGCTGGGCCTGCCACTCCAGAGATTACTGATACTATTGTGGCAAATATAGAAAGTGCATCGGATGAGTTGCCTGGAAGCAACCCATCAGGTTCAATTTCAATTTTCGACCCAAAACCTGATTATCTGCAATTTATCTACACCCTACTTGATGTAGAAAAAATCAAAAGCGCTAATTTAAAGGTAAAGTACGATGCTTTGTATTCTACCTCTCGCGGCTATTTAGATGAAGTTTTGCAACATAGTGGCGTTCAATTAGAAAGTTTCCACGATTGGAGAGATGTTTTATTTGGGGGTGGAATGCCAGAACCCAAAGGAGAACAATTAGTTGAGTTAGTAGAAGCAGTAGTTCGAGATCAAGCTGATTTGGGCTTGGCGACAGATGGAGATAGCGATCGCTTTGGTATCGTCGATGAACAAGGAAACGTCCTGACTCCGAATACTGTGCTGTTAGTTCTAGCACGTCATTTAATCAAAAACAAAGGTAAAACAGGCGCTATTGTCCGTACTGTCGCGACAACCCACCTGCTGGATAATTTTGCTGCTAAAAATGGGCTGCAAATTTACGAAACAGCAGTTGGTTTTAAATACATTGGTGAAAAAATGCGGGAAACTGCCGTGTTAATCGGTGGAGAAGAATCGGGTGGTTTGAGTATTATTGGGCATATTCCCGAAAAAGACGGAGTTTTAGCAGATATGCTGGTGGCAGAAGCGATCGCATACGAAGGCAAACCGCTAAGTCAACTTGTCAAAGAAGCGATCGCTGAAGCCGATGGCCCACTTTACAATAACCGCCTAGACTTGCACCTCACAGAGGTGCACAAAACCGCCGTCATCGACTCCTTTACTAAAAATCCACCTACAGAGGTAGCAGGAATTAAAGTCAAGGAGGTGGGGCGTAAAGACGGTATTAAGCTGTATTTAGAAGAAGGTAGCTGGGTTTTACTGCGTCCTTCCGGTACAGAACCACTGGTGCGCGTCTACCTGGAAACCAACACTCCCGAAAAACTCACCAAAATCGCTCAAGAGTTGGAGAGTGCCATTGCTAAACTAGAGGCATAAGAATCAAGAATTAGGAGTTAGGAGTTAGGAGTTAAGAGTTGTAAATTAACAATTCTTAACTCTTAACTCCTTTTAAACAGTTATGAATTCTAAATTAATAACTCCTAACTTCTCAATCGCGTCTCTGCTCACTTCGATCAAAGTATGAAAACTCTCGCGCCTTTTTTGACATCTCTAGTTGTAACGGTTTGGGTGATAGCGATCGCAATTATTTCAGTTCAAAATGCCACACCTGTATCGTTAAAATTCTTAACATTCCAATCGATTCAGATACCAATGGGTTTAGTGCTAGCTTTTAGTGCCGGTATAGGGTTAATTGGCATGGCACTGCTGCAACCTCTCTGGGGAATTACTGGTATTGGGCAGGGTAATTCTCAATTGGAAGAGGATGCCGAATTTTTTGTCGATGATGAAGACTTTTGAGGGTTGAAAAAACACACAGAAGTACACCAGTTAAGGACTCTTCCTCTGCTAGTATGCACGAATGTGCATACAATATATTTAGATGGCGTATCAGTGGGATAGGGATAAGGCAGTAGCCAATCTTCGCAAGCATGGCGTTGACTTTGCTGATGCAGTAACCGTATTTTCTGAGGATTTAGCAATTACTATCACAGATGAATGTTTTGATGAAGAGAGATTTATCACTATTGGGATAGATGCTTTTAGTCGAGTTTTAGTAATTGTGTATACATGGCGCAATGATGAGATTCGATTGATTTCTGCCCGCAAAGCTACGCGCTATGAACAAAAGCAGTATGAGGATGGATAAGTGATGGAAGCTGAGTATGATTTTAGCGAGGGCAAGCGGGGAGCTATTGAATCAACACCAACAGGCAAAACTCGAATTACAATTCGCCTAGATGATGAAGTACTAGCATGGTTTCGTGACCAAGTTCACGCAGCAGGTGGAGGAAATTACCAAACTTTGATTAACGATGCCTTGCGTGAGTACATTCAGCAGCGCCGTGAACCGTTAGAAGATACATTACGGCGAGTATTGCGAGAGGAACTTGAGCGTATTGGAAAATAAGGATATTTTGGCTTGCCTAAGATCGAGAACGGCTATGAGCGCAACTTATAAAGCAGATTTTAATTTGTGGATTGAGCAGACAGCCCAACTATTGCGATCGCATCGTTGGCATGAAGTTGATGTAGAACATCTGATTGAAGAGGTTGAAGGCTTGGGCAAAAGTGAACGGCGGAGTATTGCTAGTCAACTAACTCGCTTACTCTTGCATTTACTCAAGTGGCAATATCAACCCCAGCGTCGCTCAGATAGTTGGCTCGATTCCATCACTGATTCTCGCACCCAAATTGAGTTAGCGATAGAAGATAGTCCTAGTCTTAAGAGCTATCCTACAGAGCAGCTTGAGGAAAGCTATCAAAGGGCACGTCGTCAAGCAGCCAAGCAAAAGGGGATACTTATATCCGTGTTTCCAGAAGAGTGCCCGTATTCTGTAGAATTAGCGTTAGATGAAGACTGGCTACCGGAAGCAAGCGATATTTGATAACTTAATTTGCCACTGTGTGGGTATTGGCGATCGCTATGAAATAATAACGCCTGTAAGCCTCACACTATATGAAAAAAGCCTGCGTTGTCAGGCTTTTTTAGAAATTTGTGGCAGAGCGATCGCGCTGTTATAAACAGGACTTACGCAAAATAATGAAAAAACGAACCGCATTCGCGCAGCGTCTCGTTAGAGAAGGACGCAAAGGACACAAAGGAATAAGAGTTTGAGAGAGTTATTGCGTAAGTTCTAATAAAATCAAAATGTCCATTCGTGGTCTGGATCATCTAGGGCGGCGCGAACAGAAGCTAAATTTGCAAGGTCTTTGAAAGGGCTTGATTTAGCAATTTCTGTGATTGAATTTAAGGTAAAGGCTAATTGGTCATTATTGCCAGATGCGATCGCATTATCAACGACAGCAAATAAAGCGCGAAAGTTTTCTGCACGTTCATCAAAAGAGCGATCTAGATACGCCATCAGCAACTCTCGCTGGGCATTAATCTTGGTGATTGTTTCGTTTTCCCAAACATCAATCTCTCGTCTCTTTTTCTGTTCCTGTTCGGCAATTCTTTTATATTCAGTATAGGCTGAAACCATTTGCTGTAGGCATTCAGCAGGATTTAGGTTTGCGAGTGCAAAAGTAGCTATCTTGTGTACTGACATGTTTAATTTCCTCCCAAAGTACGATACTTTGCTTGGATAGTCGTGCAAGCAGGATTCAGATACCCTTCACTGTCTAAGACAGGAGTTTTCATGATTTCTGCAAGCGCTTTCACCAGAAGTGCTACTTCTTGAAACTTCCTAGCATCGCGATCGCGATTAAAAGGTTGGGCTTCAAGCTCTTGAAGTGCAGATTTAGCACAGTTGTTTAAATTACACACTAAATTAGCCAGTTCCACTGTTCGCCGTTTAACCTGTAATAGAAAATCTTGAGCTGCTTCAATATTGGCAATTTCTATGTTTACTCTAGTTTCATACTCCCGCGCTTTAGTCAAAGCTTCCTCACCCTTACCAGCAAGTTGAAAACCCCCAACCATTAATGCCGGGCCGAGTGTAATACCTCCCAATACAGCGCCACCAACCGCCATACTAGTACCACCACCTAACCAAGTTATGGCTCCAGTCCAAGCCGCAGCACCACCAACTTGTGAGATAGCGACTTCACCAGCCCACAATCCAAAGAACTTGGAAACAGTAACAGTACCTACACTCCTTGCTAAGGTAACTGCACCAGAACCTGCTGCTGACGCTGCAACGGCTGCTTTCACACCACCTTTCACCCACTGTTCAGCTTTGATAACTTCTGTTTTGTACTCCTGAATTTGCTGAGTGGAAATGTCTAATCCAGTTAAAATATCCAGATTGTTTTGGGAAGCTCGCTGACCGATTCTTTCAATAAAAGCTATAAAGTTTGAAATTGTACTCTGCTTGATACGAAGTTGCATTTGACCATAGGTTTCTGCTGACTGGTTGGTAATTTCCCAGGCTGCTTTTAAGTTTTGCAAACTACTTTCGTGTTTTTGTTGAGCCTGTTCACCAATTTCCTTTGCCTGGTTCATATTGCCAATGCCTTTAGCACTTTTTACTGCTCCGAAGGCTCCAGTAGCCAAAGCAGCAGCACCCAAAATCAGTGGAATCATGAAATACTCCTGATGTGATTAGTATTTGTCTACGGATTTGGCATCAAAATAAGGCATCACCTTATACTTATATTTCCCGGTGATACCAACTAATGAACATTCAGAAGGTGTAAATTTGAGACTGCGATGAATACAGTTGTCAATCCTTTTCATGTTGAGTGCGATCGCATCGGTGGGAGGCTAACACCTCAATGCAATGGACAAGCTATGTCTACGACGGGCTATTCGGCGATCGCACTCGGCTTGACGCTAGAATATTAGTCGCAATCTTGTGGAGATGATTGGCGATGAAAATTAAAGCAGTTATCTGGCAAGAAGATGGTGTATGGTGTGGTTCTGTACCTGCCCTACCAGGATGTCACACTTGGGGAGACAGCTACGAACATTTGTTAGAAATGCTGCAAGATGCGATTCAAGTCTGCTTAGAAGTTGCTAGCCAACGCGAAGATCAGCTTGATTTAGCATCATTCTCGTTACAGTACGCAGCTTCAATTTTCCCTGAAAGTGAAGAGACAGCTTAGTAACATTTAATCCCGGTGATGTAGTCACAGTTGATTTTCCCGGTATCACTGGTATGAGTTAAGCAATTTACTCATGAACTACTACTAATTTCTACAATTGCTTCTCCTTGCCGCAGTCGTTCTATTGCATCAGGTAAAGCGATGGCAAGTAGTCGCTGCAAATTGCGATTTGTGACATTACCACAAGTCAGCCAAAGAATTTGAGGTGGTATTCCTAAACGACAGGCCAAGTCAACAAAATCGCTATCTTTGGTCATGATTACCGCCTTAGCGACTCGTGCTGCCTCAAAAATTTCCACATCTTTAGCATCTCGTAATTCAAGCTCTCGTGGGCAGTAGCCTCTACGTCAAAAGTTTCAGTCAGCCAAAGTGCTAATGTAGGAGGCAGCTGAGCATCAATCCAAATTTTCATGCTGTCAATCGAGGAAAGTCTGTTCGCCGTGCTGCAAACAATAGACAGGCTTGGATATCTTCGAGTTCGAGATCGGGAAAATCCTCTAAAATCTCAGAAACACTGACATTCTCAGCCAACATTTCTAAAATGTCACTCACACGAATCCTCATACCTCGAATACAAGGACGACCACCACACTGGCCAGGAGTTTGAGTAATGCGAGTCAACAAATCAGCCCTTGAGTTCATGCAAGTATTTTAATATCAGGTACTTTTATTTAACTCTAATTCTGCGATCGCAATTATCCCAGCCTACCATCTCAGTGTGGCAAAAGGGCAATCGCAATTATCCCAAGTTCACACAACAGCACCTAAGTTAGCAATTTTGGGTTAGTTGTAGCTTCAGGTAATCAATGAAATCCAGAATTTCTGTATCAGTGAGTTGTAGACGCGATCGCTTACCATATTTCTGCTGCAAATACTCCCTTCCATGCTCTGGAGTCCAATTTAATTGAGCTAAATATGTGTCAGTTTTAGCTATAAAAACATCACGCGGTTCAGGCGTTTTTATATTGTCACTTGCTTCTGATTGAGATTGATTTTTATCTGGATTAAGATTATGAATATTATTAATTTTTAAACTGACTCTTTGTCCTACAGCTTGCCAGTCTAATTCCTTATGTCCATCCCAACTAACACCTACAGAACGATAAGTTATTGGATCGTAAATATTACAGAATACTACTTTTTTATCTCCAGGACTAACGGCAATAGTAAGTGGGTGACGCAGTTGTTCAAAAGTAAGAATATCTAAAGACAGCAATAAACCTTTACAAAAATAGGTATCACTTCCTGAACGGATAATATAGGGTTTGTCTGCCAAAACATTTAAATCTGTTCTGATAACTTCTCCGAATGTATTTTCAACCTTTTTATTAACTTCTATCCCTGTAATTACCCCAGTCAAGGCTCTTTCATAAATTGGGATGCGTTTTTCATCTTCAGCAAGCATATACCAACAATGATCGGGTTCTTTGCTGACAAAGATATATTGAGGTTTTGGGACTGCTCCAAATCCTAATTTAACTTCCATATTTTTGATGAAGGTTTTGGTAAATATATTTATTGAGCAACTAGCTTTTACGATTTTTACCGTCAAGCTATTAGTTCCTTTACAGATATAATTCCCTAGCCAGGAAGCTAATTAACATTAAGGCAGCAAAAATTACAAAATCTGGTGAATCTATAACAAAGTTTCTGGATCGACACCTAGCGCATTCAACCTTTCAATTAACATTTTCACTTTTTGCTCTGCTTCCACACGTCGCTGTTCTTCAAAGGCTGTGCGTTCTTCTGCTTCCCTAATGCGTTCTTCTGGTGTCAGCAATCTTTGCCCTTCTTCGTCATACCAGTACAGCCATTCCCGCACTATACCTTGATAAATTCCCCGTTCTCGCCCAATTCCTAAACTAATTTCTGGTAGCCAAACGGGATTTCCTGACATTAAGATATATTCCCCATCAACTAGGCGGTACACTTCCAAAGGCGACTTTTTACGCCGAAAGGGACTATATACAACGTAGTATAAAATTCCTAATTCTTTAGCATAGAATTCTTTCTTGATGTTATATTCTTCTCGATATATTTGGGAAACAACTTCTAGCGCTAAAATTGGCAATTGCTTTTCTTCCCACAGCACATAACTTAGGCGTAAATCTTCATCAATGAAGCGTTTAACTCCTAAGCTGAGAAACCCATCAGGGACAATGGCTGGTTTGTCAGGGTGATAATAAATACCCATATCAACACCAAAGAACCAATCCCAACGATCGCACCAAACTAAAGCCAGGATCGTTTTCAGCAAGCCGGGAATTAAATTTTGGAGTTCATTATCCACAGGGGTGTCATTGGAGTCCGGTAGTTCTTCGGAAGATGGCAAACAATGGAGCGGATTGTAGTTTAACATGAGCGGTTTTGCCAAATCTGATTCTAGATAGATTGTAGGTAATCTATTGATATGCGATCGCATATCAAAAATCAAAAACCATTTTTAGCCTAGGCGTAGCCCGTCGTATACATCGACTTATGTCTTTTATCTCAGTATGAAAATACTTATAAGTGTCAAATCTTTACATTAAACTCGTGGTTTTTCGGTACTGACTATCAGAGCGTCTAACTGACAATAGCAAAAAAGGGTGGAATATTGTTCAACTAGAACATTCCAGAAGTCGCAAAGTATTCAATTTCATGGTGAATTTGGTAGCTGGGCTGATTACCTATACCTACCAGGAGAAAAAGTTTTCTCTCAACCTGGACTCCGAAAATGTGGCGCAGCTGGAACTTAGCTGATTTTTAGCCCGATTTTTGAATCGTACTTAAGTATCAGATATGTCACCACAGATCCATTCACGAATTTTAATCAAACACTTTTTAACGGTTTTTTTGCCATTGTCAGCGTTAGTTGGGGTTGTTATCGGGGCTATCTACTACCAACAGGTACAAACTGAGAAGGTTGTATTAGAAACTAATGAACTCGGCAAGGTAGATTTACAAACCAAAGTAATCAGCGGAGATTTTCATTCTGTTGTCTCAGATTTGATGGTTATCTCTAAACAAAACGAGCTACAAAGAGTTTTAGAGGGAGTGAATGGACAACAACAGGCACTTTCCCAAGAATTTTTATTATTTTCTCGATATAAAAAACTTTACGACCAAATCCGCTTTTTGGATCAATCAGGAAAAGAAGTTGTCAGAGTCAACTTTAACCAAGGTGAGCCAGAGATTGTCCCTGAAGAAAAACTGCAAGTTCAAGCCAAGCGCTACTGGTTTAATGACACTTTGCGGCTAAACCAAGGACAAGTATTTGTCTCTCCCCTTGACCTCAACATAGAACGTGGTCAGGTTGAACAACCTTTGAAGCCAATGATCCGCTTTGGAACTCCCGTTTTTGATAGCCGTGGGCAGAAACGAGGCGTTGTAATTTTAAATTATTTCGGCGCAAAACTGCTGGACAATTTTAATCAAGCTTTTGCTAACGCCTCTAGTCAGGGAATGCTACTGAATGCCGATGGCTACTGGTTAAAAGGGACAAAGCCTGAAGATGAATGGGGATTTATGTTTCCCGATCGCAAAAACCGCACTTTTAGCAAAGCTTTTCCCCAAGCATGGCAGGAAATTTCTCAAAAAGAATCGGGACAATTCCAAACTGCTGAGGGAATGTTTACTTTTACTACAGTTTACCCACTTGTGGAAGGGCAAAAATCTAGTACGGGAGCAGGACAGGCTTTTGCACCAAGCCAAAATCAAATTGATCCTAAATCCTATCACTGGAAGATTGTCTCATGGGTATCGCCAGAGGCGTTGACGACCAAATCAAACCGATTTTTGAGTCAATTGCTACTGCTATATGCTGGATTAATAGGACTAATTGGCATTGGTTCTTGGCTACTAGCAAGAGCTAGTGTCAATCGTCAGATGGCCAAGCTAGAGTTAAAACAGTCTGAAGTCCAATTGCGAGAGCTAGTTGAGCGGGAGAAAATTCTTAAAACTCGTCTATCTAGTCAAATTCGCAACTCGCTGGATCTAAATACGATTTTGAGTACAGTAGTGGTTGAAGTTCGGGAACTGCTACAGATTGATCGATGCCAGTTTTTTTGGTGTCATCAAGAAGATGAATCTACTAGCTTTGAACTGAGTCAGCAAGCCTGCGCTCCCGACTTAACAGAACCTTTAGGCTGTTCTCCTATCCAGAATGTGGAAGCCCTGAGTGAAGCTGTTATGCAAGGGAATTTGCTTTGCTTTGATGACATTGCGACAGATTCGTGGCTGGATTTCAAGAGTCGGAATTTACTGGTGACATTGGGCTTTAAGTCTCTACTAATAGTTTCAATTCAAACTCAGTCGGGTTGTTTGGGTGTGATTGTCTGCGAACATACTAGAGTGCTTCGTCCCTGGAGTGACGATGAGGTTGAACTGATTCGAGGTGTGGCTGACCAGTTAGCGATCGCTATTGACCAAGCGCAATTGTATAATCAAAGCCGCGCTGCTACTGCTGCTGCTACTGCCCAAGCAGAACAACTCAACCAAGTTTTACACAATCTCAAAGAAACCCAAGCCCAACTAATTCAGACCGAAAAAATGTCGAGTTTAGGTCAATTAGTGGCTGGAGTAGCTCACGAAATCAATAACCCAGTTAACTTTATCTACGGCAACCTAACCCATGTAAATGAATATACACTTGGCTTATTGGAACTGGTAGAACTCTATCAAAAAACCAATGTTAATCCAACATCTGAAGTACAAGCTCATATAGAAGCGATTGACCTTGACTTTATGACTGAGGATCTGCCTAAAATCCTAACTTCAATGAAAATGGGAGCTAATCGCATTCGTGAAATAGTTCTATCCTTGCGAAATTTTTCTCGACTTGACGAAGCGGATATGAAGCCTGTCAACATTCATGAAGGTATTGATAGCACATTACTGATTTTACAAAATCGCTTCAAACAAACGTCTGGAAATCCCGGAATTCAAATAATCAAGGAATATGGTGATATTCCCTTAGTAGAGTGCTATGCCGGACAACTCAATCAGGTATTTATGAATCTGATCAGTAATGCCATTGATGCTCTGGATAGTTATAACAGTAAGCGAACTATTGAGGACATAGAAGCTAACACCAGCCAGATTGTAATTCGTACTGAGTTACACAATTCGGATCGTATAACTGTACAAATCGCAGATAATGGCCCTGGCATGACCGAAGTAATTAAGCAACGATTATTTGACCCTTTCTTTACCACAAAAGCCGCAGGTAAAGGTACAGGATTAGGATTGGCAATTAGCGCTCAGATTATCACAGAAAAACACAACGGAGCTATTTGGTGTATTTCAGAACCAGGACAGGGAGCAGAATTTTGGGTCGAAATTCCGATTAAACAAAGTTCTAAACTAGCTACTGCAAGTACTGCGACTCTATCCCGAATTTGATGCTATTCTGGTCAAATAAAAAATGACATGACTAATATTAGCGATGTCTACGACGGGCTACGCCTACGCGCTGATTTTGATAGTCCTTGGAAAGAAATTATAGAAGCTTACAGCACTTTGCAACTAAATGAGGTACAGAACCAAGGATTCACAAATCAAATTATTCTTCTTCCTCCTGCCGACGCTCGCAGACTCGCTACCGCTACGCTATCCTGCCTCAAAACCAGCGACTTTGTACCTCATGTAAAAGAAAACTGCTGTATTTTCCCCAAGCAATGTATTTATTTTTCCAGAAACTTCCGCATTAATTGATTGGGAACGTCCCTATGAATTTCTAGATAAAGAATTTCAACAAATAGCTTGTGAAGCTGAACAGGGTAAAAGATATGCTGATCAATTAGTCAAAGTTTGGCAAACCCAAGAGGAAGAACTTTGGTCATTAATCCATATTGAAAGATTTTTACTTTACTGAATTAAACGTTGCGAATGAGTAACAAAAAGGGCAGGTACAAAACCCGCCCTCAAAGTAATCAATATTTCAACTAAACTAGCGATCGCAACTTAATTAGCGATTTTCGGCGCACTCAAAGAAACCTTTAGTGTTTCGTCTTTTTGCTGTGCTAATGTGGGCACTGAATCACGCAATCTTGCTGTCAATTGTACAGTTGTAGCGTCATACATTTGAGTTAGCAACTTCGGATAGAAACCAATACCAATAATTGGCACTAACAAACAGGCAATAATAAATACTTCGCGGGGTTCAGCATCTATCAAAGCTTGGTGAGAAACTAATTCCTTGTTCTCTTCTCCGTAGAAAATTTCTCGCAACATCGACAGCAGATAAATCGGAGTTAAAATTACTCCCACTGCCATCAAGAACACCACAATGACTTTGAAGGTAGAGCTATAAGCATCGCTAGTAGCAAAGCCGACAAACACCATTAATTCTGCCACGAAACCGCTCATCCCCGGCAATGCCAAAGAAGCCATTGAACAAGTAGTGAACATGGCAAAAATTTTCGGCATTCTCTTACCGACACCGCCCATTTCATCCAACATTAGGGTGTGTGTGCGATCGTAAGTTGCGCCAACCAGGAAGAATAAACTCGCCCCAATTAACCCGTGGGAAACCATTTGCAACACTGCCCCACTCAATCCCAAATCGGTGAAGGAGGCGATACCAATCATCACAAAGCCCATGTGAGAAATTGAGGAGTAGGCAATTTTTCGCTTGAGGTTTCGCTGGGCAAAGGATGTTAAGGCAGCGTAGATGATATTAACTACCCCCAAAACCACCAACACTGGTGCAAAAAAAGCGTGGGCATCGGGGAGCATTTGAGCATTCATTCGAATTAAGGCGTAACCGCCCATTTTCAGGAGAATACCTGCTAATAACATGTGTACGGGGGCTGTAGCTTCACCGTGGGCATCAGGTAGCCAGGTGTGCAAAGGAATAATCGGCAACTTGACGGCGTAGGCAATCAGGAAGCCAGCATAGAGGGCAAGTTGGAAATTCAGGGCGAAGTCTTTTAAGGCGAGCGATCGCATGTCGAACGTCACCGTATCGCCGTAAAATCCCATTGTCAGGGCAGACAGCAAAATAAACAGCGAACCGCCAGCGGTGTATAAAATAAATTTGGTCGCTGCATATTGCCGCCTTTTGCCTCCCCAAATCGACAGCAGAAAGTATATCGGCACCAGTTCCAGTTCCCACACCAGGAAAAATAACAGCATATCCTGGACAGCGAACACGGCAATCTGACCGCCATACATCGCCAAAATCAAGAAGTAAAATAGCTTGGGCTTGAAGGTAATAGGCCAAGCTGCTAAAATCGCCAGCGTGGTAATGAATCCAGTCAAAATAATTAGGGGCATAGATAAGCCATCAGCCCCTACAGACCAATTCAAACCCAATTGTGGTACCCAGGGGTAACTTTCCACTAACTGCAAATCTGGATTGGAGAAATCATACCCAGTATAAAAAGCGTAAACAATTAGTGCAAAATCTATCAGCCCTACGACGAGGGAGTACCAGCGCACTGTTTTGCCTTCTTTGTCAGGGATGATGGGAAGAAGTAGCGACGCCGCTATCGGAAACAGAATAATCGTCGTCAGCCACGGGAAATTAGCTGTATTCATCACAATTCGTCTGCTATCAAAATCATGTTTGGCAAAAAGTCACTAGTTATTAACTAACAGCTTTTTCGGTATTTGGTCTTCCTCGTTAGGTTGATTTAATAAAAATAAAGAAAGATGAAGGTAGGTAAATCTATATCCTTGCCTTCATCTTTATACAACATAGTTATTGCCTAATCACTAACTGATACGCTATATACAAACGTATGTAGAGACGTAATATATTAAGTCTCTACGTTAGGTGACACCAAAGACAATTACTAAGCCCAAAACAGCCCCAAACACAATCAAGGCATAGAATTGAGCGCGACCGTTTTCTAGGTACTTCAGACCTTCACCGCTAACAAGGGTGAAAAAGCCTGTGAGGTTAACTGCACCATCGACAACGCGGAAGTCAACTTCCATAACTTGTCTGGCTACGCGACGCAAGCCGAGGACAAAAACCCGATGGTAAATGTCATCAAAGTACCACTTGTTGAGGGATAACTCGTAAAGTGGTTTGATTTGAGCAGCGATCGCAGCCGGGTCAATTTTACGGCGCAAATACATCAGCGAAGCCAGGGTAATCGCAATCAAAGAAATTCCGACTGAGGCACCCGCCATGATGTAAAATTCCGTCGGATTGAACTCGGAAGCTTTTTCTATAACTTCGGAAAGGGTTTCGCTAGGAGGAAAGATAAACTCTTCAAAATAATTGGCGTAGGGAGTTCCCACCAAACCAATCAAAATCGAAGGCACAGCCAACAGTGCCAACGGCAGCGTCATCGTCCACGGCGATTCGTGGGGGGAGTCGCTATGATGCCCGTGGGAGTCATGGGAATCATGCTGCTCACTAGTTGCCGCCAATTCTCCTTTTTTCATTGCCCCAGGTCCAAAATTCGGGACTGGTTCTTCTGACTCTAATTCCAGGACAATTGTCGCCGCAGCCTTCTTGAGTTTTTGTTTGATTTTCTCGTCATTCCCCCGGAATTTGCCTTCAAATGTCATGAAATACATTCTAAACATATAGAAAGCCGTAATTCCGGCAGTTAGCCAGCCAATCATCCAGAGAAATGGGTTAGCTTCAAAAGCCTTCCCAAGAATTTCATCTTTTGACCAGAAACCAGCAAAGGGTGGAATACCAGAAATTGCCAAGCAACCAATCAAAAAGGTAGTCCCCGTGATCGGCATATACTTCCGCAGTCCGCCCATCAAGCGCATATCCTGCGCTAAGGCTGGGTCGTGACCAACGACACCTTCCATGCCGTGAATTACTGAACCTGAACCCAAGAACAGCATCGCCTTGAAATAGGCGTGGGTCATCAGGTGGAATAGTCCAGCACTGTAGGAACCTATTCCCATTGCCATCACCATGTAACCAAGTTGGGAAATGGTGGAGTAAGCCAAGCCCTTTTTGATGTCGTTTTGGGTAATGGCAATAGTTGCCCCCAAAAACGCCGTAAACGCTCCAGTAAAGGCAATGACATTCATTGCTGCTGGAACGCCTTCAAATACTGGGTACATCCGGGCAATGAGAAAAACACCCGCCGCCACCATTGTTGCCGCGTGAATCAAAGCAGAAATGGGGGTGGGGCCTTCCATCGCATCTGGTAGCCAGACATGGAGAGGGAATTGGGCTGATTTTGCCACTGGCCCTAAGAAAACTAAAATCGCAAACAGGACAGCGAGAAAATTGCTGATAGTACCTGATTGGACAAGTTCGGCGAGGCGATCGCCCATGATATTAAAATCAAAGCTTCCTGTTGCCCAGAACAGCCCCAAAATGCCGAGTAATAGACCAAAGTCGCCCACGCGGTTGGTCACAAACGCTTTTTGAGCGGCATCTGCTGCTGACTTGCGATCGTACCAAAAGCCGACCAGCAAGTAGGAACACATCCCGACCAGTTCCCAGAATATATAAATCTGTACTAGGTTGGGGCTGACCACCAGACCTAACATTGAAGAGCCAAACAAACTGAGATAGGCGTAAAACCGCACGTAACCGGGATCGTGAGCCATGTAGCCATCGGTATAAACCATGACTAACAAGGCTACCGTTGTTACAATCACCAGCATTAGGGCTGTCAGGTGGTCAATAGTGTAGCCCATGCTCAGGTGAAAATTACCTGCTGCCGCCCACTCCAAGGTGCGGATATAAGGCGCGTGTCCTTGAATTTGACTCCATAGCAAGGCAAACGACAGCCCCATAGCTGCTCCCATTAGGGAGATAATAACTACAGCGTTCAACTGCCGGAGGCGGTTTGTCACCTGATTCAACGAGATTAACCCTAGACCGACCAGCATTGCCCCAAAAAGAGGTAACACCGGAATCAGCCAGGCATACTGATAGATTACTTCCATCACTGACGCCTACTTTTAGAATTCTTGACTAGCGTGTCGAAACTGTTAATAATTGTGACACACACCCTTTAGGATAAAATAACCCACCCAAGGCTGATTGGGTGGGGTGTTAAGCATGGTTTTAGATTTGCCGAGAATAGCTATGAGTGCTGAGTGCCCAGTCGTGAGTTTAATTATTACTCACGGCTGGGCAATCTCTTCAGGCTGACCGACACTCTAAGTCCACTGTTTTTGAAGTATTGTAAATTTTCGGGCAATTGCTGTAGCTAGCTTTAATGTCTTCTAAAGCTAGACGTAAATCTTCTCTGCCGCGAAAGCCTTCTAAGCGATGCCGAACAGTGCCATTTTCAATCAATAGTAAAGTTGGCAGTGACTTTAGCCTATAAGTAGTAGACAATTTAAAATTTTGATCGGCGTTAACCCCAACTAGTTTAATTTCTTCCCCACATTGGGCTTGAAATTGCAACAACAGTGGGTGGATAACCCGACACAAGCCACACCAAGGTGCTTCAAAATTAACTAAGACAGGAATAGGAGATTCTAAAACTTCTTGAGTAAATGTCCGCTCACTAACCGACAACACCATGACGCCTCTTGGATTATAAGGTTTTTATATCAAACTACCTATCAGCACTGAAGTGAAGGATTAACAAATCAGTAACTGCCGATAGATGCTTTCAGGAACCAAATCTCAGGACACAGAATAATTAGGCAAAAATTGAGCGCGTTGATGTGTCTCTGACAAAAAAGCCAGCGCGGCTTTCACGGTGGCTTTTTTGGATGTTAGACTCCTGATTGCCGTCGCCACCTTGGATTTTGACTGAATCTGCCATTTATTCCCAAGGAAAGGCAACTGACCAACAACTACCAATTTAAAATCTTAACTTGACTCAGAGCACTCCCACTGATAGATGTTTGAACTTATCCTACATTGATTTGGGGCAATTGATAAGCTGAAATCCTCATCTGTTTTGCATTTTCTGCTGACACTGGGGATCACCTAAATTTCCCATTTTATCTTACTAGTTGCTTCCAGCAACAGAGGGTGCGACCACCAAAGCAAAGCTATAAAAATGGCAACTCCCAAATAGGAAGGACGGAGAAATTCCTGCCATTTGATAGATTGACGCCCATCAATAATTGCTTTAAAGGGAATAATTGAAGTCCGTTGTTTGGCAATTTCAAAGGCTTCCCCATAGCGATGCAAGAGACGGCGATCCCCGTGCCAAACCCCAAACAAGTGATGCAACACTAATCCAATGGAAGTCACAAGGGTAAAGGTAGTACCCAGCCACAGAGTATGGGCAACACACCAAATTATTTGTCCTACCATCTGGGGATGACGGGTAATCCGAATAATTCCTGTTTCGTAGAGATGAACTTGGGGCTTTTGAATGGCAGCAATTTCTAGTAGATTGAAGGTAGCAGGATATAAAAACAAAAACGAGATTGCTGACAGCAGCCAAACAAATTCTCGTACTCCTAGTACCCCTTGTACCTGCCAAAGTTGCAAACCATCATAGCGGTGCCTAAAAAAGTAAATAATTAATATCACAGCCAACGGTAGGCTGACTAATGCAAAGAGAATGCGATAAAGCCTTGGGCCAATATATTTTTCTGCCCAAGGGCGCAAAGCAGCTCCTCCACTGTGAGCGATCGCAAAAACTATTTGTAACCCCAGTATGACAAAATGACTGGGTGTCAACCAAGAAATCGGCAGCATATAGACGGGTGAAGTAATTTAAAGAAAATTGAATTCAGTACAACCAATACCACAAAGTATTCCAAAGGAGACTTTAGTCAAGATGTTGTGCTACTGTCCTTTTCGAGTCAAGCCTTTAAGTTTAATATGCAACAAATCATGCGCGGCTGATTGCTGCCAAACTTTATTTGTTGTGTGCATCCGCTCCTTTCAAAGTTTGTGGGTTGAGCCTTATGTCTGACCTTCCTTTCACTTTAGATCAGTTACGTATTTTAAAAGCGATCGCACAAGAAGGAAGCTTCAAGCGTGCCGCTGATAGTCTTTACGTCTCACAACCTGCCGTCAGCTTGCAAGTGCAAAATCTCGAACGGCAGCTAGATGTCCCCCTATTCGACCGTGGAGGACGACGCGCCCAATTAACCGAAGCAGGGCATCTACTCTTAAGTTACGGTGAAAAAATCCTCAGCCTGTGTCAGGAAACCTGCCGCGCGATTGAGGATTTACAAAATCTCCAAGGAGGGACTTTGATTGTCGGTGCTTCTCAAACCACCGGCACTTATCTTTTGCCCAGAATGATCGGCATGTTCCGACAAAAATATCCCGATGTGGCAGTGCAATTACATGTCCACTCTACGCGGCGGACTGCTTGGAGTGTGGCTAACGGACAAGTTGATCTGGCAATTATCGGCGGTGAAATTCCCGGTGAACTATCAGAATCCTTGGAAGTTCTTTCTTACGCGGAAGACGAACTAGCGCTGATTTTACCTGTCTTTCATCCCTTTACCAAACTTGAAAAAATCCAAAAAGAAGACTTATACAAATTACAATTCATTGCCCTAGATTCCCAATCAACTATCCGCAAAGTAATTGACCAAGTACTAGCACGCTGTGAAATTGATACCAGACGTTTTAAGGTTGAGATGGAATTGAATTCCATTGAAGCAATTAAAAATGCTGTGCAATCTGGTTTGGGGGCTGCCTTTGTTTCAACTAGCGCGATCGCTAAAGAGTTACAAATGGGTGTTCTGCACCGTACCCCTATTGAAGGCGTCGTCGTCAAACGGACACTGTGGCTGATTTTTAATCCTAATCGCTATAGATCCAAGGCCGCAGAAGCTTTTAGTCGGGAAATTTTGCCCCAGTTTGCTAATCCTGGATGGAGTCAAGATGTGTTAACATTGGCACAAAAAAGCATAGTGGTAACTACATTGGATATAGCGACATCCACCTCTTCCGGCGAAGACTAAAATTTGCTCATTAGTCCTACCCTTAGGGTGTCTATGTCATTTGTCCTATATTTTTTGTAAATGACCAATGACCATTCGTAATGACGCTCTCTACGAGACGCTAAAA
Organism: Nostoc sp. NZL; assembly: GCF_015714705.1. NCBI lineage: Bacteria > Bacillati > Cyanobacteriota > Cyanophyceae > Nostocales > Nostocaceae > Nostoc > Nostoc sp. NZL. The sequence continues at coordinate 51,178 of NZ_WBKL01000153.1, forward strand.
GCGTAGCTTGCAACTCTTACAGAGTACGCGGACTCGCTATCGCTGCACTAACGTAATTCGTAATTATTATCTCATAGCTTTTCACGTAGCTTGTCGTAGGCAAGCTAAGGATTTGATATCAGTAAAAAAGTTTCCTGTTCTTGATAAAGAAATTTAGTTTCTATGTAAGCTGAATGAATTATGAATTACGAATTACGTAGCTTGCTTCTCGTCTTATCTACGAGACGCTACGCAAATAGTGAGTATTATCAATTACGAATTATTTTGACTAATGACTAATCACGAAAATGGAAGTTTATTGTACTCGTCCACGTTGTCCACGCCCACAAAACTATTTTGCCGATTTAGATGATATTACGACGCTGAAAACAACGCAGCAAAAGTACTGTACGACCTGTGGTATGCCATTGCTGCTAGATGGTCGATATGTCCCCATGAAGTTGCTGGGAAGAGGGGGATTTGGAGCAGCCTTTTTGGCACGCGATCGCCGAATACCAGGAATGCGTCAATGCGTAGTGAAGCAGTTTCAACCATCGGGAAATTTAACCTTAAATCAACTGCAACAAGCACAGTTGATGTTTGAGAGAGAGGCAGAAGTTTTAGCACAACTGGGTAACGATCACGAGCAAATACCTGACTTATTTGCCTTTTTTCCAGTGATAGTAAATAGCTTGCAACCAGGACAGCAAGACCAGTTTTTTTACTTAGTACAAGAATACATTGATGGGCAAAACTTAGAAGAAGAATTAGTTCAACAAGGCAAATTTTCTGAACAGCAAGTGTTGGAGGTGCTGCAAGAAATCCTGAAGGTGCTAAAGTTTGTCCATCATAGAGGAATTATCCACAGAGATATTAAACCCTCTAACATCATGCGCCGTCGTGATGGTAGACTTTTTTTACTAGATTTTGGTGCAGTTAAGCAAGTAACAAATGCTGCACTTGGTTCTGCTGCTTCTTCCACAGGAATTTATTCTATGGGATTTGCACCGCCTGAACAGATGGCTGGAGGTCAAGTATTCCCATCTACAGACTTATACGCCTTAGCTGTAACTCTTATTACTTTATTGACAAATCAGGAAGCAGTTCAACTATTTGATGCCTATAGCAACCAGTGGAAATGGCGAACCCAAGTGACTGTCAGCCCCCGCCTTGCTGATATATTAGACAAAATGTTGCTACCTGCTGCTAATCAGCGTTTCCAGTCAGCCCAGGAGGTTTTAGATGCACTTAACTTACAGGCGGTTCAAGCCCCTACACAACTTAATTCGCCCTCTGTAACACTTCCGCCACAACCGGCAAAAGGTGCTAATCCCGTTGTTCCCCGCCGTCCGCCAACTCAACTAGCGTTTTCTACAGTGGAATTATTGGGTGGGGCGGCATTTAGTGGATTTGAAGGAGCATTGATAGCGATCGCTCTCTTCAGTCTCGTAAAATCAGAAATAGTTACTTTAAGTGTTGCGTGTGTGATTTTAGGAATACTGATATTTGCCCAAACGAGGCGGTGGATTGAAAAGTTCGATTTATTAATTATTCCGGCAATTACTTTTGCAATTATTTTTTTTCTCCCCTTTTTACAGGGTGATTTTAGTATCCTGGAAGTAGTAATTTTATCAGTTGCATCAGCCTTAGTAGCTATTTCACTGACAGCTATATTTAGACTTATTTATAAATTATTATCTCTGATACTTTAAAATTTTTTCTTTATTCAAATTTGTTCATGTCACAAAAGAATGAAACCACAATTTTAGCTTTGGCCCTGCTGCTGACAGTTGGCATAGTTGGCGGTGGAGTTTGGTGGTTTACTAATGGCTCTGGGATCAAAATTGGTAATAACATCATTCCAGGTTCGGAACCAGGCAGCAATCCATCCCTACAAGACCGGATTAGTTTTGGGGAAAAAACTTTGACTCCAGGTGCAGTTTCTCCTGCAAAAAAAGAGGGCGTAGAGGCGATCGCTGCTAAAAGTTACGACAAAGCGATCGCTAATTTCACTACTGCCCTAAAACTCAACCCTAATGATCCAGAAGCGCTGATCTTTCTGAACAATGCCCGCATCGCCTCTTCCAAGAGCTACACCATTGTGGCTTCTGTACCATTCGGCACTGACCCCAATGTTTCTTTAGAAATTTTACGTGGTATCGCCCAAGCCCAAAGTGAAATTAATACCTCTGGAGGAGTCAAGGGAGTGCCGTTGAGGGTAGGGATAGCTAACGACGAAGACAATCCAGAAATAGCCAAGCAAATCGCTTCTAAGCTAGTTAGTAATTCAGAAGTATTAGGTGTAGTTGGGCCTAATACTAGCGATTCCACTTTAGCAGCAGGTAATATTTATACTTCAGGACAACTTGTAGCAATTTCCCCTACCAGTACATCTGTAAAAATTTCTAACTTTAGTCGCTACGTTTTTCGCACGGTTCCCAGTGATTTTATGGCTGCTAGAACTTTAGCCAACTACATGGTGAAAACCTTGCAGAAAAAAAATGCAGTGGTTTTCTTTAATTCTCAGAGTAACTATAGCCAGTCCTTAAAGTCGGAGTTTGTTTCATCTGTTTCCCTAGAGGGTGGACAGGTATCCAGCGAATTTGATTTGTCTCAGGTGGGTTTTAGTGCGGCTAAAAGTGTAGAACAAGCAACTAAGCAAGGTGCAGAAGTGTTGATGTTAGCAGCTAACACTGAAACTTTGGACAAAGCGCTGCAAGTAGTTCAGATTAACCAGAAACGGTTAACTCTGCTGGCCGGAGATGATGTTTACACCGTCAAAACTTTAGAAATTGGCAGAGAGCAAGCTACGGGGATGGTAGTGGCAGTTCCCTGGCATATTGATAGCGATCGCAAGTCAGATTTTCCTCAGAAATCACGGCAGTTATGGGGCGGTGATGTAAGTTGGCGAAGCGCCCTCAGCTATGATGCCACTGTAGCTCTGATTGCGGCATTAGGACGTAACCCTTCACGTTCTGGAGTCCAACAAGCACTCTTCTCCTCTGACTTTTCTGCCAGTGGTGCTTCTGGTACAATTCGGTTTTTAGCATCAGGCGATCGCAATGCACCAGTCCAACTTGTAAAAATTGTTCCTGGTTCTCGCTCTCGCACTGGTTATGACTTTCAACCAGTCCGATAATCAGCAATAAAGACTAAAAATTAACCAATAGTTAACCTAAAAAAACCCTCAAAATGCGAAATTGAGCTTTATGGGGAGAATTTTAGGTCAAATAGCAACTTATTTATCCTTACCAACACTCAAGCCTTGAGATAAAAGACGAATAATCCAGGAAAAATTTATTATACTTTGGCTTCTAAACTAGTCAGAAGTGAGGATTTGTCAGTATTCGTTAACAAAACACCCGTCCTCCCAATACAATCTCAAGTAGCAAGCACCTATCAAGCCAAGCACTTATATTGAATGGACGCGCGGGTAATTCTACTATGTCCCAAAAAAATGAAACAACTATTCTTGTTTTATCCATCCTAATCACGGCCGGGCTAATAGCTGGCGGTTTTTGGTGGTTTACTAAAAAGTCTGGTGTTGATCTAAATACAATCAACTCTGGTAACAGTAAAACGCCCCAAACCGCATCAAAACAGTCTAGTGGCAATACTTTCACTTCAGTAGAGGAAGTTCCTACAGGATTATTCAATTACGGAGGCAGTACATCTTGGGCACCAATTCGGCTGGTAGTTGATTCGGCAATTCAAGCGGCGCGGCCAGAACTTCGACTGCGTTATGTAGAACCCAGCAGTGCATCTCCTGGTTCTGGTACTGGCATCCAGTCACTAATAGACGGTCAACTAGTCTTTGCTCAATCCTCCCGACCAGTTTTAGATCAGGAGTTAAGCCGTGCCCAGCAGCGTGGGTTCAGTTTGAAACAAATTCCTGTGGCAATTGATGGTTTGGCAGTCGCAGTTAACCCTAATCTCAATATCCCAGGACTAACGGTAGAGCAGTTAAAGTCAATTTATACAGGCAAAATCAATAATTGGAGCCAGGTGGGCGGCCCCAATATTCCAATTAAGCCCTATTCTCGCCGTATTGCTGATGGCGGTACAGTCGAACTTTTTGTTCAAGACATCTTGGGTGGTCAAGCTTTCAGTTCCAATGTGGAATTTATCTCCACAACCACCCAAGCCTTGCAAAAATTGGCTGGTAGTTCTGGTAGCATCTACTACGCTTCTGCCCCAGAGGTGATTCCTCAATGCTCAATCAAACCCTTGCCGTTGGGGCGCACACAAGGGCAATATATTGCTCCCTACCAAGAACCATCTGTCCTCCCGTCCGAATGTCCTGGTAAACGAAACAAATTGAACATTGAGGCTTTCCAATCAGGAAAATACCCGATTACGCGCAATCTGTTTGTGGTGGTCAAACAGAATGGCCAGACTGAGCAGCAAGCAGGTGTCGCTTACGCCAACTTACTGCTAACTGAGCAGGGACAGGAACTGATTACCCAAGCTGGGTTTGTCAAAATTCGCTGACACCTGCGATTAAACTCAGGCAGAGTGGCGGAAATCGCCGCTCTGAACCTTGCTTTAACCAGCTCTATTAATCGACTCTGCTGGCAAGCAAATCAGATTATCCCCTTGGGTGAGGATTAAGCCACGTTGACGTAGCTTACCCATCAAGCGGGTGACGGTGACACGGGTCGAACCAATCGCGCTCCCAATTTGGGCATGGGTGAGGGGGAAGGGCAGACAATAGCCGCGAATCACATCAGGATCAGTGTCGCTCATTGCTGGCTCTCCATATTCCTCAATTAACAATGTGAGAAATCCTAAGAGTCGGTCAATTGTGCGGCGTTGTCCCAAGGCACTCAGCCACAGTAGCTTACGCTGGTGCTGATACCTAAAGGCATCCATAACTTCGCGACGGAAGTGAGGCCAGTTGTCTAAGTCATGCCAGTACATCCACAGCACCGCAGTTTGGTCAACATGGGCGTAAGCCTGGAGTGTGAATGGTGACTGAGCAACAATTTCAAATGGCTGTCCCGCTCCCACAAAACCCAAGAACGCTTCTTCTGGGGTTCTGTTAATTCGTCGAGACGTTAGCTGGCTGGCAGTCGCGCTAACTTGGGCGGTTCCTACCATCCGGATCGCACCCCTTTGCACCAAATATAGCAATCCAGGCCGGGCTGGAATGCGCTCATCTTTGCTAAAGGTACGGCAGCGGTAGTGTTCTTGAGCCCAGTCAAGAATGCGTTGCCAAGTTAAAAAAGGCCGTGATGCCTCAGAAAAGGAGGATGGAGATTGCATAGGTAACAAAGAGCGTTCGGCTGAAGACAAAGACGTCATAAAAAGGTGCAAGGAGTGTCTTTGTGTTGGCGAGGCAGGCTTAACGCCTAACAGCGCCAGCCAATCCAAAGAATAGAAAGCAAATTACTCTCTACTCTTTTGTTATACTTCCTACTGTACAATGATGGTAGTAAAGTTTACTTACTATTCATCGATTATTCATCAAATTTTATCCTCTTCTCATTTTTCTTCATCTAAATTAAATTTATATCGCAAGATAGATGACAGAAAATCAACAAATATATTTTACATGATTATTTCGATGAAATTACGTGCATTATAAATTACTAGTTAGCAAATATACGTCAATTAAACAGCTATTAAATAGCTACCTAATAAAGGTACTAAGCACTAATACTTATATTGTAGAAAAAGTATACATAAAAGTTGGAAAAAATCATCTATATAAAGATAGAGATGAAAGTAGCATTTTATATATCTCAAGTGTGGCGCTGCGGCTGTCAAAATCTCAGAATCGAAAAACTATGGAGCTTGCCAGTGCGATCGCCTCTGATTTATCGAGGACTTGTGGCGACGTTTTTAGCATCCAAATTGTTCCCCCTGGGTGGATACATTTTGAATTGACTCACTCGACGTTAGCAACTTGGTTACAAAGTCTTGCAGTGGGGAATCTAGAGCGAGATGGGAAGCAGGCGGGACAATTGATGCCCAATGCGCGATACCCAATGTCCAATTCTTTGTTTGCTGTTCAGTATGCCCATGCGCGTTGCTGTTCGCTAGTGCTGCTGGCTCACCGAGAAGGATTGATTAAACTTAGAGAACCAGTTCCAAATACTAGTCCAGATTTTTGGAGTGTTATCTCTCCTAACCCTTTACCTTGGCTCAATTGTGACGGAAGACTGCGGCTAAATCACCCAGATGAGCGTCATCTAATTGCCGAGTTAGTACAAGTGGTAGACAACATAGAGTGCGCTGATATTAGCGGTTCTGTGAAATGGGAAAAAGTAGCGCTGAATTTGAGCCAAGCTTTTGAAAACTTCTGGTCTAATTGCCGGATTTGGGGTGAGGTGAAAATTAGCTCACCAGAGCTAGCCCAAGCTAGACTCGGATTGCTTATGGCTACTCAGTCAGTATTAAGATTTGTCCTAGAGGAAAACTTGGGTATTTTTGCGCCTTTAGAGTTATAAATCGGTAATGTCGCTTAGGTATAAAATAAAAACTTTTATAATAGCTATTGACTCAATGCATCACCTCGGCTACATTAGCAGGTGTGTGAGGAGCGAACCAGCTAGGGCACCGAGACGAAACACGGCCAGTCGTCGGTGTCCTTTCTGATTTATATGGTTTAGGCTTGAAAAAGTGCCCTCATTACAGCAAAAACTTTGCAATTGCTACTGCTGCTCCGTCTTCCTCTACGCTAGGAGCTACCCACTGAGCGATCGCTTGCACTCCTGCTGGTGCGTTGCCCATAGCTACACCGAGTCCAACATACTCCAGCATTTCCAAATCATTGAAGTTATCGCCAATAGCCATAACATTGACTAACTGTAATCCCAGCAATTCTTCGGCTAGGTAACGTACAGCAGTTCCCTTATTCACAGATGCGTTAGTTGCTTCAAAGAAGGTAGCAACAGATGTTGTGAGATAAAGTTCAGCTGGTGTGTATTGGCGACGCAAATTGCCTAATAGCTGATCGATCACATCTGTGTCATCACATAAAGCAAGAATTTTTGTCGGTTCATTCGTTAAGGCTTGGCGCAAATCACCTACAGGAATCGGGGTAATCCCAGAACGTTCTGCATAAATTTTGGTTTCTCTAGTTAACTCACGGACGTATAGCTGATCATTGATGTAGAAGTGGACAGATAGGAGCGTTCGCAACTCAGGCTGTTCAAAATAGTCGAGTAGCTGGTGGGCGATTTCCCTGGAAACAGCCCAATGGCGATGAACTTTTTGGGTGATCGGATCTTGAATCCAGGCTCCCTGATAGGCCATTAATGGCAAGGTAGAGCCGATTTCTTGGTGAAAGCGCAAGGCTGAACGATACATTCTACCTGTAGCGATCGCCACTTGAATTCCTCGTGCTTGGGCCGCAACAATAGCTTGCTTTACACCTGCGCTGATGGTATTGGAGTGTCCAGCGATCGTGCCATCTATATCCAAAACTAGTAGTTTAATGTCTTTTGCAGCAGCCTGATAATCAGTAGATGCCAAATGTGTGGCAGATGCTTTCTGCATAATTTCCTAGATTTTAAGTTCCAGTAAGAGGTTAACAGGCTCTAGCTACCAATGGGGAGTAGTAGAAAAAATTGGGTTCTCTAGTCAACCAAATTTCCATACTGTGAGGATGTTGTGTCACACAATTAAATTGTTAAAATTCTGGCTAATAGGCGCAATAAAAAACCCGATTCTCGAAAAAATCGGGCATTATCATTTAAATTAAATAGATTGCCTGATAGATGGGATGGGAAAAACCTACCTATTCAAAAAATCTATGAATTAGGCATCTTGAACCAGCTTTTTTTGCGTTGTGACAACAGACAAAGCCCAGCAATTAAACCAACTCCAAGAGTGGCAGAGGGTTCAGGTACTGATTTCACATCATCGTAGTTATAAGTTACTTTGATACCTGCTTTGGCGTATGTATCAACATAGGATCTCATGTTGCCCGATCCTGTAACTACTGATTCAGCTATAGCTGTGAATAAAAAGTCTATGTTGCCATTACCAATGAAAGACTGCAAGAATTGCGTATTAGTGGAAGATTGGGTAGCAGATTGTGTGGCAGTTAAGTTAGAAACAGTCTTTCCAGAGGTGCCACTATAATCAGTGATCCCATCATATTTAGCGGTTTGGTAACTGTAACTATATTCTGGATTGAGTGCAAATAGAGACTGATTATTTAGTTGTAAGCTGAATTCACTGGTGAGATTTAATGTCACCAAGCTCGCAGTTTGACTCCTATTTTCAAAACCTGCATTTCCAAGGATATCGCCAGTAAATTCTATTGTTACACCTTGAAGTGTGCCTAAAGATGAGTCAAACTTTTGGACGCTCAGAGGTGCTTCAATGATATCTGTCAAATCGTAATTAATGGAACTACTGTAGGAGAGAGAAGCTGCATTAGCTACTCCAGATGTTGCAACAATTCCTGCCAAAGTTGTAGCAGCAGCTAGAGTGTTCAATAGTTTTGTTGTCATGATGGAAGATGCTTTTCTAAAACGAATCATTACAGGATTACTAAGTTATTTCTAACTCTGAAACTTTGCTTGTAGGATTGATAATTTCACGTAAATTTATGTAAAGTTTTTATGTCCAAGTTCCTTCGGAAAATATACTTTTTGATTGGTACATATAAAGTTTTGTTAAGGCAAAGAGGCTTTGATAGTGGTAATTTTATGTCGAAATATTAAGCTAGTTTTTGTTTGTTTCTGAGAAGTAAGCTAGGTCAACCTAATTAAACATAAAACGCTCAGGATATAGATCCCAGACTTCTGGTGAAAAATCGGGAATCTGGTTACTATCTGGTTACTATGTTGATACTCACGTACTTAATGAGGGTGGTATCCCTGCTAAAAGTTGTTTCTATTGGGCTTCCGTACTAAAGCTGCAAATGCGTAGACATCAGTTTGTCGAAAATTATATGCGATCGCAATGGGTACGCAAAAACTGCGCTATTCTCGCCAAAGCAAGCTGAACGAGCATCGGAAATTGCTAACTATGTGACAAAGCTTCTGGCTAAAATAGGGCTATGTCTGAAACTTTGACTTCTGTAACCGCAACACGCCCCACGTTCATCCTCGTAGATGGACACTCCCTCGCTTATCGTTCATACTTTGCTTTCGCTAAAGGGCGAGATGGAGGACTGCGTACTAAAACGGGGATTCCTACCAGTATATGTTTTGGTTTTGTTAAGTGCCTGCTGGAGGTAATGGCAACACAACAGCCTCAAGCAATGGCGATCGCTTTTGATTTGGGTGAGGCCACTTTTCGCCACGAAGCTGACGATACTTATAAAGCCGATCGCAAAGAAACACCAGAAGACTTCATTCCCGACTTAGCAAACCTGCATGAGTTGCTCAATGGCTTCAATCTACCAATTTTCACTGCTCCTGGTTACGAGGCAGATGATGTTTTGGGAACCTTAGCACAGCGAGTAACTGCTGCTGGGTATAGGGTAAAGATTCTCACTGGCGATCGCGATTTATTTCAACTGATCGACTCTGACAAAGAAATCACTGTTCTGAATTTTAGCCCAGATGCCCTAAAGCGCTCTACAAATAGCATTACGGAATTTGAAGCCGAACAAGTCAAAGAAAAAATGGGGGTTTTCCCTTCACAAATTGTTGATTTCAAAGCTCTTTGTGGTGATAAATCAGATAATATTCCTGGGGTGAAGGGAATTGGGGAAAAGACAGCAGTGCAGCTGCTAAATACCTATGGTTCCCTTGAGCATGTTTATGCTGCGTTAGATGAAATTAAAGGCGCAACTCAGAAAAAACTGGCAACGGGTAAAGAAGATGCCGAGAAGTCTCGCTATTTGGCAACTATAGTTTTAGATGTTCCTATAGAATTTGATTTAGAAGATTGCAAATTAAAAGGTTTTGATACAAGCGTCTTATCACCAATTTTAGAAAAATTAGAATTCAAGTCTTTTTTAGGTAAAATCAACGACCTCCAGCAACGTTTTGGTGGCAAAGTTGAAGACAAACAAGAAGCCAAAATAGACGCAAGTAATTCCAACTCTATTAACTCAGAATTCAGCGCTGATGAAGATAATGATTTGTGGTTTTTCAGTGCTAGTGATACAGCCGCAGTTCCACAACAATCTACTTCCCCAATTACACCACGCATCATTAACACTGAAGCCAAATTAACTGAGTTAGTGAAACTTTTGCAAAAATTCACCAACCCAGAAACACCCGTTGCTTGGGACACTGAAACTACAGCTTTAGAACCAAGAGACGCTGAGTTAGTAGGAATTGGTTGCTGTTGGGGAACGGAACCAGATGAAGTAGCCTATATTCCTGTGGGACATAAAACTGGGGAAAATTTGCATAAAGATTTGGCGCTAGAAACATTACGCCCAATTCTCGAAAGTGCTGATTATCCCAAAGCTTTACAGAATGCTAAATTTGACCGCTTAGTTTTAAAGTGTCAAGGAATTAATCTGGCGGGAGTAGTGTTTGATCCCATGCTGGCAAGTTACATTCTAAATCCAGATTCAAGTCATAATTTGATGGATTTAGCGCAGCGATATTTGGGATTGATAGCAAAAAGTTACTTAGATTTAGTTCCTAAAGGCAAAACCATCGCTGATATAGATATTCCCGCCGTAGCAGATTACTGCGGTATGGATGCTTATTCTACTTTTGGCTTAGTCCCGAAATTGCGTGAGGAACTGGATCAAATTCCAACTTTATCTAAGCTATTAGTGGAAGTGGAACAGCCACTAGAAGCAGTTTTAGCCCAAATGGAATATACGGGTGTCCGCATTAATTCAGCTTATTTACAAGAACTTTCACAGCATTTAGAAACGGAGTTAGCTAGGTTAAAAGAGCAAGCAACTGAAATAGCTGGGGAAAATTTTAACTTAGGTTCTCCTAAACAATTGAGCCAAATTTTATTTGAAAAATTGGGGTTAAGCACCAAACATTCTCGTAAAATTCAAACGGGTTTCTCTACAGACGCAGCAACACTGGAAAAACTCCAAGAAGATGATAAATCTGGTTTTGTTGAAGCGATCATTGAGTATCGCACCTTATCTAAATTAAAGTCTACTTATGTTGATGCATTGCCTGCATTAGTGCGTCCAGATACCCAACGGGTGCATACTGATTTTAACCAAGCAGCAACATCAACTGGTAGGTTATCTTCTTCTAATCCAAATTTGCAAAATATCCCCATTCGTACAGCTTTTAGTCGCCAAATTCGTAAGGCATTTTTGCCAGAATCTGGCTGGTTAATGGTGGCTGCTGATTACTCACAAATTGAATTGCGGATTTTGGCTCATTTGAGTCAAGAGCCAATATTAGTGCAAGCATATCAGCAAAATGAAGATGTTCACACTGTTACGGCGCGGTTAGTGTTTGAAAAAGAAAATATAACCTCAGAAGAACGAGGGATGGCAAAAACTATCAATTTTGGCGTGATTTATGGAATGGGTTCTCTAAGGTTTTCGCGCTCAACTGGGATAGATAAGACCATTGCCAACGAGTTCATTAAGCGTTTTAATGAACGATATCCGAAAGTATTTGCATATTTGGAACGAGTGAAAAAAGAAGCGATCGCTCTTGGTTATGTAGAAACTATTTTCGGTCGTCGTCGTTACTTTGACTTTACTAATAACAGTTTACGTAAATTAAAAGGCAGTAACCCAGAAGATATTGATCTGAGTAAATTGAAAAATTTGGGTGCTTACGATGCAGGTTTACTACGCTCTGCTGCTAATGCACCAATTCAAGGTTCCAATGCTGATATTATCAAAATTGCAATGGTGAGATTGCATGAGGTTTTGAAGAACTATCAGGCGCGTTTGTTGTTGCAAGTTCACGATGAATTAGTTTTTGAAATTCCCCCTCATGAATGGGAAGAATTACAACCGCAAATTAAGTCGGTGATGGAAAACGCAGCTCAGTTGAGTGTGCCGTTATTGGTGGATGCGCGTGTCGGTGATAATTGGATGGAGACGAAGTAAGTTGAACTGTGACAAGACTTTTAGCTAGAAAAGTGTCAATCAGTTTAGTTGAAAATTTAATCCTCTGATATATATCAAGTTGGCAAAATCATCAAGAGTCAAAAGTATCGACTCTTGATGATGGAGTAAGCAATAGTTAAGAGTTAACCGCCACGCTTCAGTGCTGCTTCTACCTGCTGTAACTCCTTCTCTAAACGATTTTTGAGTTTTTCGGGTACGGCACGATTTGGGTAAGAACTGTAGTGTCCAGCTAGGGAGTTGAGGGCTGTTCGCATGGTTGTAAAGGAGCCAAGACCAGAAACAGAGTTAACTCGCTGATAGCGAGCTGAAAAGTCATTAATTTTTTGACGCGCTTCCGCTTGAACTGCTGCTTTTTCTGGTGAATCTTGTGATAAATCCAGAGCTTGTCTCATAACATTGACCACAGCTAAGGTGTCTTGGCGATAATCCCCAGTCAAACTATCTGGACTGCCAGAACAGCCCATTAAGCCGATAGATACAACCAAAACCAGCGCAAGCAAACGCGACCAATAGCGCTTCATATGCATTAAGTAAAAGAATACGTAAATCAACGTCCATCCTATCTTGGATTGGTGACTTGGGGATCAATTTATTGCTGAGTAAGATGTTAGAAAACTCCATTCATCCACCTCTGAACTCCGTTTATTTAACTTAGATACTCGTTCACGAGTCTTTGATTTGACTCCTGACTCCTAATTTTTTGGTAAAGAGTATTGCGTTGTTGGTAAGGTCTTCCTAAAGAAGCGATCGCAGCTTGCAAGGTTTCCACTTCCATACACGTACCACCCAAAGCACCAGCCATTGTGGTAATGTGCTCCTCCATTAATGTGCCGCCAATATCGTTGCAACCCCAAACCAAGGCTTCTGTCGCACCAGCAAGCCCCAGTTTTACCCAACTCTGCTGATGATTGGGAATCCAATTACCCAAGTAAATCCGTGCCACAGCGCCTAGCAACAGTGCATCACTCAAAACTGGTTGATCGCGTCCGACACGGCTACGTAAGGGTTTGGGCGCTTCTTGCCCAACGAAGGGTAATAAAATAAACTCTGTGATCCTTGCTGGATATCCCTGATTGATGGCGGTTTTTTGGAGCGATCGCAATTTTTCTAAATGCCCGATTTGCTGCTCGTGGGTTTCAATATGCCCAGATAACATGGTGCTAGTGGTATGTAAACCTAATTTGTGAGCAGTGCTGACAATTTTTAGCCAAGTGGCTGCGTCAATCTTCTCTGGACACAGTATCCGCCTTACTTTATCGTCTAACACTTCAGCGGCTGTTCCCGGCATTGAGCCAACACCAGCATCACGCAAAGCAGTAATCACATCAGCATACTCAAGTCCATCAAGTCTGGCGATAAATTCCACTTCCTGGGGTGAGAAAGCGTGGAGATGTATCTGGGGAAATTCCTGTTTAATGGTTTCTACTACTTTGAGATAATAGGGCAAAGATTTGCCGCTTATCTGCGCTTGTGGATTTAATCCCCCCTGCATACAGATTTCCGTCGCGCCCCGTTGCACTGCATCTGTTGCTTTTTCCAAAATTTGCGCCGAATCTAACCAGTATGCACCGGCATCACCATCATCTCGACGGAAGGCACAAAAACTACAGTGCTGCTCACAAATATTAGTAAAGTTGATATTACGATTAATTACGTATGTAACCGTATTGCCTGCTTGAGTGTGGCGGAGTGTGTCGGATGTAGTCCGTATTGCTGCGATCGCCTCTGGCTCAGTTTGTTGTAACAATATCACTCCCTCTTCGGGAGATAAGTCGTACCCCATCAAGGCACGTTCAAGAATTTTTTCAACAGCAATTTTTGTCAGCATTACTTTCTTTCTCAGTAAATTTTAATTTTATGATCTGGTAAATAATAAAATTTTACTTAATAAATACACCAAGCTCAGGAGAATTCCAGCTATAGAGAATTTAGCTGCTTTTCTGTTCTAGCTGCCACAGCCTACTATACTGGAAAACCTCGATTAATTTGTATTTCTTCTCAAGCTCAGATCGAAATTTTTTAGAAGGATTATACAGAAATAGTTCACTGAACTCATCAGGAATATTTGGCATACTTGGTTCAGTTAACAATTGCATCTGCACTTTATGATCTAGCAGATGAATGAGAGACATTAAATCACCAATATTTAGAGAATAATTACTACTAATTAATAGTGGATCATTAGCTTTATTGATGATCCGAGCTATTTGAGGGTTGGCATGGCTGCTTTTATTCCACCATGTCTCGGCTTGAGAACTGACGGAACAGGATACAACTCCAGCGGAAATTACTACTACTATTACTAATTGCCAAAGTTTGCGGGCTATTAACTTAGAAGAAATAATTTGAGCCGCTAGCAAGTAAGCAACAGCTAGCTGAATGCCTACATAACACGGAATGACATATCTAGGTCGCAGACTGACCTTACCTCCAATAATCAAATCAGGCAATATGAGAGCTAAAGCAGGTATTCCACTTAAGATAAAAACAAATAACCAAACTCGTGTTCCTGCTTGACGATAAAGAAATAAGAATGAATATATTACCAAGATTAGTAATAAGGGAATTAAAAATCGACCCCAGCGCAAAACTGGCAAATTCAAATCTGGAAAAAATGGTTCGTAGCGCCAAAAATCAGCAAACAAACAGCTAATATTGGCAATCCAACCAGAAGCCAAAGCTGACACAGATTGTTTGGTTTGAGCGCTGGCTGTTGTGCGCTCAATTTCAGACAAGCTATTAATAACAGTTAAAATCCAAGGAACGAAAGCTAAAAATCCGGCACTAGTTGCTATTAGATAAGCTTTAACGGTTTTGGTGAATCGAAAGCGTTCAATGGCAAATACATAAATACCGTGGGCGATCGCTAGCAACCCAGAAAATAAAAAGGTGTACAATCCTAGTGCCACTGTTACTGCATAAATCCCCCAAAGCTGCTTGCTACCCAGTCTTATTGCTCGCAGCAGTGCAGCACTCCCTAGCAAAGTAGTCACCATCCACAAACCGAACTCCCTTGCCTCTTGGGCGTATAGCACATGGAAGGGCGAGACTGTTAGAAAAGCTACGCTTATCCATGCCGTTATGGGTGAGTGAAATAATTCTAAGCACAGCCAATAAATGCTAGGAAAGGCTATTAAGCTAATTATGGCTGACAAGCTTCTTGTAGTCGCTACTGAATTGCCAAAAAATTGCATCCATAATCTAACCATCACATAATAAAGTGGAGGATGCTGGGCATCTTCCACCGCCAAAGAGTTGATTGTATTGATTAAACCTTTTTCAGAATTAGGCTGTTGATATTTTTGTATATCTCCAACAGCAAAAACGCGCCCATTAAACACTTGTTGAACAAACTCTGTCTTAGTGTAACCAGAAATTCGTAATGAGGTATAAGCTTCATCGTGCGAATAGACTTTTCGATCCAGATAGGCGAAGCGGAAAAATATCCCTAAAATTAACAAAGTAATGATTAAAAATCGTAGCCAAATAGGAGGAAAATATTTTGCAAGTATTGATTGTCTGTTTATCATAAATATTGAATTATATCGCTGATTATAGGTTTATGAAGTCCAATAGCAGCAGTTTTTAAATCAATTTTTTAGATGTTTAAGATTATCAGCCAAGAGCGATTGCAATCAGAATATCAGCTTTTATTAATGAACTACAAATAGCTATTAAGGGAATTTGTAGCAAGGGCTGGAGCCGCTTACTAAAAGTAACGGAACAAGTTAAATATCCTTTGCCGCAAACTTTCTAAAACTGGTTCTTCTTCGGGTGAAACCTCAGTAAATAGCATCTCATATATCAATGGCACTCCTAGCTGTAAATCTTCGAGAACTTCACGCTGGGTAAATACATCTTGTGGTTTTCCCTCCATCACAAGTTGTCCCCGATCCATCACAAATATCCAGTCAGCCCAACGATAAACTAAATCAAGATCATGGGTTGCCATTAGTATAGTTGTACCATCTGCATGAATCTTTTTTAGAGTTGTCATCAAGTTACGAGTATGCAACTTATCTAAATAGGCTGTTGGTTCATCTAGCAATAGGAGTTCTGGTTTTAGCACCATGACATCAGCTATAGAAACTCGCTTTTTTTGTCCTAAGCTGAGATGATGAACTGGTCTTTGAGCTAATTCAGTAAGTCCAAATTCTACTAAGGCTTGCTCGACTCGCTGTTTAATTTCTCCTGTTGGCAATCCCAAATTACACAAGCCGTAAGAAATATCTTCTTCAACAGTAGAAGCTACCAGTTGTTGCTCTGGATCTTGAAAAACTAGCCCTACTTGTTGACGTAACTTTATCAGTGATTGACGGTCGTATTGCAGGGGCTTTCCTTGCCAAGATACTTTACCTTTATGAGGTTTATATAGACCGTTAGCTAATAAAAATAATGTGGTTTTACCACAACCATTTTGCCCGATTAACGCACATCTTTTGTGAAAAGGAATCCTCAGATTCAAGCCATTCAAAGCTAATTGTTGTGCGCCTGGATAAGTGTAATGTAATTGCTCAAATTCGAGTAAAAATTGTTGCATGATCGTACCAATCCAAGGCGATTAATGACGCACATCCTAGAATTGCTTCGATGGCATATCGCTTAGATAAATGGTAGCGATGAGGATGCCAAACTCTAAATTCTCCATTGAAGCCTCGTGATGCCAAAGCCAATGATACTTGACGATAGTTTTCTAGGGTTCGTTTGAGTAATTGTCCAATTAAGAGAGCTAAACTTTTCATCCCAAGGCTAAAAGTGCAGTAGCCACCACGAGATTGTTGAGCAGTCCATAATTCAGATGCTGTGTTTAATAGGACAAAAATAAAGCGGTACATTAGTAATAATAGGTCGGTTAGCAACACAGGAAAACCCACGCGACGCAGGACTTGTAAAAGCTCGGTAAAAGGGATAGTTAACATGATGAAATATAAGCAGGAAAGAGAGGCGATCGCTCGTGTTAAAATCGTTAATCCCTGCTCAATACCGTGAATGCTGATGTACACATAATAAGAGCCAATATTCAACCCTGCTGCTGAGTCAGTTTGCACTAAATGTAACTGCGAAATATTTACGCCATTGATAACTAAAGCTGGTAAACTGGTTAACCAGAATAAAGTAGCAACATAAACTAGTTTGAAATAAATTTTGCTAGGAATCCCTGCATATATAATTGTCCAAGTACTCATCCAAACTGCAATCAAAACTTGAACTAGGGAATGGCTAAAGGCAGCGATGATCAACAGAGCGATCGCAAACAGTAATTTCTGCTCTGGTGCTAACCACCGTAACCGATTAGTGTATGCAAGAGTATCTATTTGCAGACTCATTCCTTATTCCTTTGATGTTGCGCTCGCCCTTTATACAACCCAATTACATAACCAATTACTCCAGCACCCGCCGCTGCTTGCACGGAAAATAATAAGCTTTCGACTTCTCCACTTGGTAACTGAATTAATGGATTAAACCAAGGTTTGTATTCGGGCTGAATTTCTTTGATTGCATCTTCAGCCTGACCATCTGCGCCGCGAAACTCTGCTCCTTTAATTACTACTAATGGCGCTACTGCCAATCCCACTACTCCTAATAGTAACAGCCAGTTACTCAATCCTTTTTTAGACTGTTTCATTGTGTTGAGGTTCCCTTTTGATTAATTTCAAAAATTCTAATTCTTGAGGCGTATAAGATTGTAGCCAATTCCACACCAATACAGTTAGCAAACCTTCACTAATTGCCAAAGGAACCTGAGTAATCGCAAAAATGCCTGCAAACTTGGTAAATGAGGCTATAAACCCACCGACAGGTGCGGGAAAAGCAAGAGCGAGTTGCACGGAAGTAATAAGGTAGGTGAGTAAATCTCCCAAGGCGGCTGCTAAAAATATGGCTATTTTTTGCTTACCAGTTAGCCGCATCGTCAAATGATATATCCAGTAAGCAGCAAATGGGCCTGCGATCGCCATCGAAAAAGCATTTGCCCCTAGTGTCGTCAAGCCGCCATGAGCCAACAGCAGCGCTTGAAATAACAGAACTAGACCCCCCAGCACCGACATAGCTAATGGGCCAAATAGCACCGCTCCTAACCCTGTGCCTGTGGGATGGGAAGAACTACCCGTGACTGAAGGAAGTTTCAACGCTGACAATACAAAAGTAAAAGCTCCCGCCAATGCTAAGAGTAGTTTGAGTTCTGGGTTGGCTTGGGTGATGCGAGTCAGCGATCGCAATCCTAAAATAAAAAATGGTAACGCCACTACCCACCAAAAAATTGCCCAATTCCCTGGTAAGTAGCCTTCCATAATGTGCATGGCATAGGCTGGTGTAGACGCTCCAACAACTAGATAAAAGCTCAAAATACCTATCAAAATTAGTGATACGCCTTTTGACTTGAGAAGAATTCTTGGCACGCTGTATACCTCGCAAATACATTTTAAAGATTCAGTTTAAATCGGCGGACGCTCTAATAAACGATTCAAAATTAAAAATTGCAAGTACTGACAATGTTATAGAAACGCTATTTATCTCATCTTTAAGCAAATAAAATGCACCACAGCATAGCAAGAGTCTCTTAGTTTCGTCTATATCCAGGTGCTATTATACGCATTGTTTGTATTCTAAGTACTGCTCAGGCAATAAGCATATCAATAAATAGATATGAAAAGTTAGCTTCACTTGAATATTCTTTATACATATCTAAGAGATAAGTACTGGTAAAAATCAAAAAATTTGGCTGGAATTTTCAGGGACTGATTATAGTTTGATCTAAATTTAATAACTTAAAGTAGCAATTCTGAAGCACTGAAAAATTATTGACAATAATTATTAAT
The DNA here is from genome assembly GCF_015714705.1 of Nostoc sp. NZL. Lineage (NCBI taxonomy): Bacteria > Bacillati > Cyanobacteriota > Cyanophyceae > Nostocales > Nostocaceae > Nostoc > Nostoc sp. NZL. The sequence continues at coordinate 69,958 of NZ_WBKL01000153.1, forward strand.
TCCTCTAATATTTAAAAGCAATTGAAAATCTTTTGCAATTCTTTTTTGGCGCTAACCGTAACTAAATGTCATGCCCAACAACTTCGCTCTGGGTAATGGAAAACCGTGGAGCCGCCGTGAATTACTGAAGCTGGGACTAGCAGGGGCTGGAGTAACTGGTGCAGCTGCACTTTGGCAGATGCTAAATCTACAAAGTCATTCAATAGTCAAAGTGCCACCATTTGATATGGAAGCATCTGACGGCGTTACTAACCCGATGAAGATGTTAAGGGATTTTGATTATGGGACGGTAAAGCAAGAAAATGGGCGGACTATCCGGGAATTTCAGTTAACTGCTGGTACTTCCATAATAAAACTCAATAGTGCTGTCTCTTACAATATCTGGGATTTAAACGGTCGCATACCAGGGCCAACGCTACGGGCAAAACAGGGCGATCGCATCCGGGTACTATTTCTCAACAATGCGGGACATTCTCACTCTTTGCATTTTCATGGCGTTCATCCAGCAGAAATGGATGGTGTTCGCCCAATCAGCAACGGCAAAGCCACAATTTATGAATTTGATGCTGAACCCTATGGCGTTCACTTATACCACTGCCATATTGAACCAGTCACCCGTCACATCGCTAAGGGGCTGTATGGAATGTTTATCATCGATCCACCGACTCCCCGTCCGCCGGCCGATGAAATCGTACTAGTTATGGGTGGGTATGACGTGAATGATGATAGCCATAATGATTATTACGCCTTTAATGGTCTGCCCCACTATTACATGCATCATCCGATTCGCATTTACAAAGATCAGTTGATTCGGCTGTATGTCCTCAACATCATTGAATACGATCCGGCAGTGACGTTTCATCTCCACGCCAACTTCTTTGATGTCTATCGCTATGGCATGAGTATGACTGCTAGCGAGAAAACTGATGTGATTACGATGGGTGTAGCAGAAAGGCACATTTTGGAATTTGCTTTTCGCTATCCAGGTAAGTATATGTTTCATCCGCATCAGGATGCGATCGCAGAAAACGGTTGCATGGGTCAATTTGAAGTACTTACTGAGAGTAACTCTCAAAACCCTGTTAAACAGTCTTAACTAGATAGTTTGTAATTAATTTATTAAAGTTCAGCTAATTAGTTGATAAAAAATCTCATTATATGCAACAGTAAAATCTATGACAATGTGTCAAACAAACTAGCTTCTAGTAATAGTTTGACATGTTCCAATTAATACATTTTTAATTGTGCGAGGAGCAAAGATGATAAAACTTCGTTATATCTGTTTAACAGCAGCAGCAGCCGTAATAGTTACCTTGAGTTCTTGTAGTAGTACTCCAACCGCAGAAAATCCATCAGCACCAGTTGCTAGCCCTCAAGCTACAGAGGCAGCAAGTAATAACAGTCATAGTGGTCACGGTGGCAAAGACAAAATTAACATTAACACTGCTATATTGTCAGAATTGGATAAGTTTGAAGCCAAACTAGGCGTTCCGGCTTTATCGAACAAAATCCAGGCAAGTCGTCCCTATGGCAGCCCAGAAGATTTAGTTACTAAAAAAGTAATTACTCAAGAACAGTTCGACCAAATTAAAGACCAGGTTGGTGTTCAAGAAGTAGTACTTACAGGTGAAGCAAAAGATATTGACTATATGTCTAAATTAGGCTTAATGAAAGGGCATCTTTTGGTAGCACAAGAACTGCTGGATCAGAATCAGCCGAAACAGGCAGAACCTCATATTGGACATCCAGTTGAGGAGATTTACGTTGACGTAGAAGAACAATTAAATGAGCGCAAAGTTAAAGAATTTAAGACAACATTGGTAAGTTTGCAAGATTTAGTGAAATCTAGTCCCAAGGATAGCAAAATTAAAACTAATTTTACTTCTTCAGTGCAAGCAGTTGATGGAGCGATCGCAGCTTTGCCAGCAGAGCAACGCTCCAAACCAGGATTTGTGCTACAGGTAATTAACGAACTACTAGATTCAGCTAACTCCGAATATGGCGCTGCGATCGCAGACGGTAAAATAACCGCGCCAATTGAGTATCAAGACTCTCGTGGTTTTGTCGTTTACGCCAATGATTTATACAAAGGGATTTCTAGTCAAGTAGCTCAAGCAGATCCTGAAGCACACAAAGCGATCGATGCTAGTTTTGCTGAACTAATAAAAGTTTGGCCCGCCGCCATCCCACCAGCAAAAGCAGTCAAAACTCCTAATGATGTTACCAAGCTGGTGAAAACCATTGAGGAAAACTCTCAAAAGGTGGTTAATAAATCCAATACCCAAGCACAGCGATAACATTTTGATTTAATGGGAAGTATATGATAATGAGTTTAAAATAGTTAGGAGTTAAGAGTTAAGAGTTAGGAGTTATGAATTATGAGTTATGAATTCCGAACTGTTAACTCCTAACTTCCAACTCCTCACTTCTAACTCCTAACTAATTACACTCCATTCATTACTTGAACTAACAACTGATGCAAGAACTTGACCATAAAAAGACCATTGACCTGCTGAACGCCATCATGGAATTTGAACTAGCAGGGGTAGTGCGCTATACACATTATTCTTTGATGGTCACTGGCCCTAACCGTATTCCAATCGTGGCTTTTTTCAAAGCACAGGCAAGTGAGTCTTTACTTCATGCCGAACAAGTGGGAGAAATTCTCACTGGTTTAGATGGGCATCCCTCTCTGAAAATTGCCCCAATGGAAGAAACCTACCAGCATAAAGTCAAGGATATCTTGGAAGAAAGCTTATCTCATGAAAAAAAGGCATTGGATTTGTATAAAAATCTGCTTGAAACTGTCACCAATGCCAGCATTTATCTTGAAGAATTCGCTCGCGGTATGATTGGGCAAGAAGAGATGCATAATCTCGAACTGAAAAAGATGCTACGCGATTTTAGCTAATAGTTATTAGTTATTAGTCATTAGTCATTAGTTATTATTGCCTAGGGACTAATGACAAAGATAGAAGTCTGAACGGAGCGAAAAACCGGAGCAGAGGTTTCCTCTGCTCTGGATTTTTCAATATTTGGCTTCTGACAACAATAACTTTGGGGACAAAAGACAAAGGACAAAAGATGAATTTTAGTACTGCTCTACCTACTTTTGTAATAACACTCCGAGAAGGAGTGGAAGCTGCTCTTGTTGTTGGCATCGTGCTAGCTTTGCTGAAAAAAGCTAAACAATCCCAACTCAACTCTTGGGTATATGCTGGTGTTGGCGTTGGCATTGTCGTCAGTGCTTTAATAGGTGTGCTATTCAGTTGGCTAATTCAAGTACTGGGGGCAGCGAATCCTCAATACACCTCCGTAGTTGAGCCAGCGCTAGAAGGTGTGTTTGGCGTGTTAGCGATCGCAATGCTCAGTTGGATGCTAATTTGGATGACTAAACAAGCCAGATTCATGAAAGCTACAGTTGAAGGAGCAGTAACAGAAGCGCTGACACAAAACTCAAATGCTGGTTGGGGTGTTTTTACTTTAATTTTAATTGCCGTAGTCCGCGAAGGCTTTGAAACTGTTCTGTTCGTTGCTGCTAATTTTCAACAGGGATTAATGCCAGCATTGGGTGCTATTGCTGGTTTGGTAACGGCATCTGCCATTGGAGTGCTGCTATTTAAATGGGGTGTCAAAATTAACATCCGCCAGTTTTTCCAGGTAATGGGCGTTTTCTTAGTGTTGATTGTCGCTGGGTTGGTAGTTTCAGCCTTGAAACATTTTGACGAAGCTGTGGCTAACTTTGCCCTTAGCAGTCGTGCTACAGAAAGCCTTTGTTTCTATTACGAACGTTTTACTAAAGTCCACTCATGTATTTTGGGGCCAATGGTTTCAAATACTTCTACAATTTTGCCTGACGAAAAGTTTCCTGGCATTATCCTTAAATCTTTATTTGGTTACAGAGACAATCTCTATCTTGTGCAAGCAGTGGGATATGTGTCATTTTTACTCACCATTGGAGGACTATATTTCCGCAGTCTTGGAGGTGCTTCTCCTGAGAGTAAAAAAAATATCCCCTTTGCTCAAAAACCGATTAGTTCTGCAAAGGATTAAAAGCACAGTCAATTTTATATTTTTTTCCTCGTTCCCAGTCAGAGACTGGGAATGCCTATCGGGAGGTTCCGCCTCCCTTATTTATCAAGGTAGAACTTGAAAACAAGATTTTAAATTATATTTATTGGGCTAAGTACCCTGTGGTACAAACAATACTTGCTTAAGCTGCTGACAAGCCTTTTCAATTGCATCTATACTACCTGGGTTCACTAGGCCAAAATAATCAAACACATAAACTCGGTTATTTTTAGTTGCTTGCAATTGCTGCCAAAAAGCTTCCTTTTTCAGGGAATCTAACAGCGCTACTTCCGAATTTCCTTGCGGGGGATTCACCAAAATTATCACCTCTGGATTTGCTTCTAAAACTTTCTCAGCGGAAAGCGTCACATAGCCACCAATTGGACTTTTTCCTTGTAAATCTGCTGCTATATTTTTCGCCTGAAATTTCGCCAGCAAATCTCCTGCCCAACTATTTTTATTCGGCGCTAAAATTGGTTGACGACTAACCAGCGCAAGAGTAGAAAAACCCTGAGTTGCTTTTTCTGGCAAGAAAGTTTTGTAACGATTTAACAAAGGCTGAGGATCAGCATCAATTGATTTAGCAAGGGTTTTAGTAAGTTCTTCTAAAGATTTCCAGTTGTTCACCTTAGTCATCAAGGTTGGAATTCCTAGCTGCTGAAGTTTTTGAATTGGGATATTAGAAAAACCTTCTGCACCAATAACTAAATCTGGTTTGAGTGCTACCACTTTTTCTAGATTTGGCGGGCTTTGCCCTTCACTAACACGGGGAATATCCTTGAATCTTGAATCATTATTAAATAATTTACTACCAGTGATTCCGACAATTTTTGTTTGATCAAGTCGAGAGGTAATGTCAGCAGCAAGAGAAGAAAGGGCAACAACTCTTTGTGCTGATCCTTTTGGTAATTGCTGAGAATTTGTATTTATCGTCTCAGTAGGCTTCGTAACTTTTATTTCTGGCTGCTGAGTGGTTGCAGTCGTGCAAGCAGCTAAAACTATACTCATCAAAAGTGCTAAAGCAGATAAAAGCCAACGACGATACATATTAAAATTCCTTCTGGGGTAAGAATGGCATAAAAAATATACTCAGCACCACATTCAAAAATAGCAAATGTAGCTTTTATTGACTCCGCTATCGTTGCGTAGATGCGTTGCCTCACCTCCTGCCTTGTTTATTGATAGTTTTAACGAAATTTAGCTATATAGCTATAAGCTTTTAAGTAGGATATCAATGAAGTCAGAGATTAAAAAGATTTGGATAATGACAAAAGCTAAAACTCAGGGTATTCTTGGTTCAAAAATCCTACTGGTTTTGGCAGATTGTCACTAACTAAGATAGAGGCAAAATCTACCCAATAGTAGACTAAACTTACTTTGTATTCTGGTGTTTTATACTGCCCTGTATGCATTTATGTCTTTATAAAAAAATCCGGCAACACAAATAGTCCTTTGGCAGTCTTGAAAAAATAGGTTTTAAAACCCTTACAACTTAACTATATAATTTGATACACGTTGCCCACAATTATCTCAGTTGGGGTCGATGATTATTGTGTCCATCTACTGCTAGGTATGTCTAATCAATTATTTTGGCGGCGCCTATTCGCTGTTGTTTTCACTAGTAGTTCATTACTACCCAACTTTGGGAGTGAGCCAGCAAGAGCGCAAGTAACCCAGTATTGTCAGTTATCATCAGCGGCGGCGCAAGAAAAAGAAAACTTACGTTTATCAGCCCTCAAAGGCAAGCAAGATGCCCAAACCCGCTACCAAAACTTAGTCAAAAAACAGGCACAGGAATTACAGCAGTGCCGTACTCGGACTTGGCCGCAAATCCAAGCTCTCTGGTTGCGCTTGTATCCCTGTGACATTCAGCCAGGAACAATTGATCAGGTTATGGATCGGATTGTCAACCGTGGCTATAACCAAGTTTATTTAGAAGTATTTTACGACGGGCAGGTATTATTGCCAGCAACAGCTAACCCGACGGTTTGGCCTTCTGTGATTCGGACTCCAGGGGCAGAAAATGTCGATTTACTCGCCACAGCAATTCAAAAAGGTCGGCAACGCGGTTTAAAAGTTTACGCCTGGATGTTTACCACAAATTTCGGCTATACTTACGCCCAGCGCCGAGATAGAGAAAGTGCGATCGCTCGTAATGGCAAAGGTCAAACGAGCTTATATGTTGTAGATAATGGCTCTCAACTATTTATCGACCCCTACAACCTGCAAGCAAAACGCGACTATTACCAATTAGTACAAGAAGTTTTGCGCCGTCGCCCAGATGGCATTTTATTAGACTATGTGCGTTATCCGCGCCAAGCAGGAAGTGATTCCATCGCCACTAAAGTTTCAGATTTATGGCTATTTAGTCCCGCAATCCAAGAAGCTTTGTTTAAACGGGCACAGAATTACAAAGGGCTGGACTTGATTCGCCGCTTTTTGAGTAAGGGATACGTCACTGGTGGAGATATAGCGGAAGTTGATAAACTTTATCCCCAAGAAGGCGAACCCCTTTGGCAAGGACGCACTCCCTCACCAGCGCAAAAATCAATCCTGTCTGCAACCGGCAGACAACCACTTTTGCAATGGGAATTGTGGCAGCTCGCCGTTGCCCACGCCATGCAAGGAATTCTAGATTTTGTCACCGTAGCCAGTTACCCAGCAAAACAGCAAGGTATTTCCACGGGAGTCGTGTTTTTCCCGGATGGAAACCAAACTGTAGGACAAGGGTATGATTCCCGTTTGCAACCTTGGGATCGCTTCCCCACTACATTGCAGTGGCATCCTATGGCTTATGGGAATTGCAATAATGTCAGTTGTATTGTGGCACAAGTGCAGCGGGTTTTGAGTATGACAAAACCTGGTACTCAAGTAATTCCAGCTTTAGCCGGCAAATGGGGAGAATCGATTAGTAATCGTCCATCTCTAGAAGCACAAATGCAGGCACTTCGCCAATACGCCCCCCAACTGAAGGGAGTTAGCCATTTTGCCTATTCTTGGCAATATCCTCAGAATGATAACGATCGCAAATTTTGTCGCACTCGTTAAGGAGGCAGCAGGCAGCAGGCAGCAGGCAAGAGAAAGGAGGAATCCCGATAAATAATTTAAAAAGAAATGGTATGAGTGTCAATTTCGCCAATCACCCAATTGCGTCGTGAGGAAATAACGCACGTGGTCTACAAATAATGGCCCCCATTTGTGGGTGCCATGTCCCATACCAGGAACTACATAACAGTCACCATCCAGAAAGCGCCCAGCGCAAGCACGGGCATCTCGAATATTCACAATGCGATCGCTAGCGCCCACTAAAAAACGAACCCGACGCGGAGGCTGTACCCGCTCAATGTAGGTCATTGGGTTGCACGCCCAAGCATACTCATCGGGGTATTTCAGATTTTTGGCTAATTGTAAAAGCTTAACAATGGGTTTGAGATTCGGTTGCACTCGTTCCAGCAACGCTTCTGCTACTGCACCTAATGGGGAAGCTGCTAAATCTGGTAAGACCAAGTAGCCCCAACTTTTGGCAAAAGACTGGAGATCGGCATGACCAATGGCACCCAGTAAACGCTCCCCAACACCATCAGCAGTAAAGGCATAGGCGGCTTGCAAAACTCCCATACTAACGCCGAATAATGCCAGCCGACGATTACTGAGTCCATAGCGATCGCCACAAAAGTCACGGACTCTGGCAATATCAGCCGCAGTCCTGCGAAATAAGCATAAAAGTAACTCAGTGTCAAATGAGATACCCCTGTCAATTAAAGGCTTAATTTCATGGTCTGCCATAGCCGTGAATGTACGCACCAAGCTACGCTCACCAGCCAAGGGTGTATCGAACAAAGCTACAGCTATGCCCATTTGCGTCAGGGTCGATACGATGAAGGCGTTCCAGCTATAGGGGGCGCTCATTCCTTGCAAACCAATCACTAAAGGCGTATCCTGCGCGGGTCGATTATGTGGCAGAAAGACAGCAACCGGAAAGCCACTTAATCGTTCATCAATATCAGCTACGCCAGTATAAGAAAAAGGCTCTTGAAACCAATAACGATGACCATCTACACCGTCAAAATTAATCGCATCGGGGCCGTAGATAGGCATGGTAGATGATATAAAAGTGAACTAATCGTTAAAGACTAGCATTTTTTATACTTTGAATTAACTTGAAGCCAAGTCCTCTGGTGTATTACAGTTAAACAGCATTTCGGGTTCTGCTAAGGGCAAAACTTCTACAGGATATTGCCGAAGCCACTGTTGAAACGATCGCCCCCCTTGGTTGATAAACTCTAAAAGTTGTGGCAAACACCTACGGCGATAGAAACCACATAGAGGTTCCCAACCTTTAGGATGATGAGCTAAAGCTGCGATCGCATTATCCCCCACGCTATCAAGTCTAGTTACCCAATCTTCCAACACCTCAACTCGCAACCTCGGCAAATCACAAGCTAGCAGCAGTACCCAATCTGTTTGCACTTCGGCTAGTCCTTGGGCAAAACCAACTAGAGGCCCGTGGGCTAGAGATTCTCCAGATAAAGGCACTTCCCGAATAAACTGACAACCAGGCAAAACCAAATGTTGATAGCGTTCTGGCCAGGGAGTGACTATATAAACAACATCAGCACAGCTTTGAGCAATGCTACAAACTCGCTGTAACAACGGCACTCCTTGAATTGGAATCAGGGCTTTATCCTGACCCATGCGAGAACTCTTACCCCCAGCTAACACAATGGCAGTTAATTCGCTTCGGGTCGTCATTCTCACTTCACCTAATTCATGGTTATGCGTCTAATGTTGCCAAAATTATCCTCTATTTTGACTTTTCTGGACTTGCTGCAATAAATGCTCTACATTTGCCGCTGGTGCAAGGCACTTCAAACCTTGGCAAACTAATCCAACGCTTCCCTCTGGTAAATCAGATGTGATGGCAAATACAGCCACCGGTAGAAACTTGGGGATCAAAGAGTTTATTTGCTCATTGGTGCTGCGAATCAAGGTAGAATTGCGATACCAATCCAAAGCTGTAAACAAGCTGGGGCAAGCTTGGGGAGCGCGATGCATTACACTCCTAAAAGCTTTCAAACCAAGTTCTGCTAAATCCAAATAATCTAGATTATCGGTGAGTAGGGCGAGACGGACAAGGTTAGCGATCGCAATTCCATTGGCTGATGGTGTTGCATTATCAGCATAACTACGCTCCCGCACAATCAAATCTTGACTAGAATCACTAGATGTGTTATAGTAACCACCTAATTCTACACTCCAGAGAAATTCGTTGAATTCATCTTGGATAGCGATCGCTTTTTCTAACCATTGCTTATGCTCCGGGTTGGAAGCTTGTAAATCCAAGAGAGCTTTAATAAACAAGGCGTAATCTTCAGACTGAGCTAAAACGGTTGGTTCTCCTTGATAATTGAGTCGGTGAAAACGCCCATCGACAAACTGATTTTCCAAAATAAAATTCGCTGCTCGTGCTGCTAATTCCAGATATAACGGTTGTTGGAAAACTCCAGCAGCTCTAGCCAGCCCGGAAATCATCAAGCTGTTCCAAGCGACAATCATCTTCGTATCTGTCACTGAAGGAATCCGACCTGGCCAGTTAGCAGTTTTTGCTTCTTGGTTGTTACGAGCCGGTGGAAAAATTTCTAGAGACTCAGAACTAACGCCATAGCGAGCGGTAAACAGCTTACTTAATGCCGTTTCCAGGGTTGCACTCAGTTGCCCTGCATGGCGTCTTTGCAAGACATTACGTCCTTCAAAATTACCGTTAGGTGTCACAGTAAACTGTTCTAATTCCGTTAATTCTTCAGGTGTTAACAGTTGTTGTAGTTCGCTGTAACTCCAGACATAAAAGGCTCCTTCTTCTGGTTCTACTGCCGTGGATTCAATGAAGCTGTCGGCATCTTGAGCAGCATAGAAGTAACCTTCAGGCGCGGTCATTTCCCGCTTCAGCCATTGTACAGTACCAGCAACTGCTCTTTCAAACGCTGGTTCTTGTATTCCTGTACTCCATAAATTTGCTATGTACTCCACAATCTGTCCATTATCGTAGAGCATCTTTTCAAAGTGGGGTACTGTCCAAGTAGGGTCAACAGTATAGCGATGAAAGCCACCGCCCACATGGTCATAAATGCCACCCAGCGCTAAGTCTAGTCCCCGTTGGGTACAAACTTGCTTGCCATCATATCGAGATTCAAAATTAAATCGAGTTCCCCGCAATGCTAATTCTGCATAGGGAATCATCGGAAAGCTATTGCCAGATTGACTAGAAGTAATTATACCTGTGCTGGTTTCCCAACCTTGGCGGAGTAATTCACGGTCTTCAAGCTCATTTGTTGTACCATCTTGCAACACCGCAGACGTGAGCAGCGACTCAATAATTAAGGCTTTGCGTTGCTGTAATTCTGCTTTTTCTGTGTCGTAGTAACGGCGAAGAGCTTGCAACACCTGCAAAAATCCAGGACGACCATAGCGCGGGTCTACAGGGAAATAAGTACCAGCGTAAAACGGCACCAAATCTTCTGGGGAAAGAAATACGTTTAAAGGCCAACCCCCTTGGCCACTCATCATCTGCAAAGCTTGCATATAGATGCTATCGAGGTCAGGTCTTTCTTCCCTGTCTACTTTGATGGGAAGATAATTAGCATTCATGTAGTCAGCGATCGCAATATCAGAAAAAGCCTCGCCTTCCATGACAGTACACCAATGGCAACTAGAGTAGCCAATGGAGAGAAAAATCGGTTTATTCTGCGCCCTTGCAGTTGCAAGTGCTTCGTCACACCAAGACCACCAATCAATCGGGTTTTCGGCGTGTTTGCGGAGATAGAGGCTCTTAGCTTCAGCAAGGCGATTAGTCATGATCAAATGCAAGTAGTTGCCTTCTTTGCTCAGTCTACCTGTTCCCAGGAGTGTTAGCCTAGACGGCTATGTACATAAGCAAGAAATCCTACGAGCGAATTATCTCTTGGGTAAGAGGTATTACTACATGTCTTTGATATCGCCCACACCTGTGCAATTCGTAAAATATTTTACTGAAATGATCGCAATAGCAAGCTGACGATATTTGGTGGTGTTTCTGGCACAGGTGATGCTGCCTTTGTCTGAATCATAGTATTTGGGCTAAGTCCTGCTATCAGATGCAGCAAGAAGGTGATAATGGCGGCTTGTACAAGTTTTTCCCGCATGGCACGTCTCTCTCTGGGTGGATAGCATTGAAGTAGGACTGGTTATTCTAAATACACCTCGTACTATCGATTTACTGAATCTAACAAAAATAACTTGATAATTGCTGAGGGAAATCCTAAAAAAATGTTTAAAATGTTACTAAAATTTAACAAAATTCCCTAAGCAAGCCTGATTCCGGTTATTGGTCTAATCACCACATCGCCAAGGTTATACAGCAAAAGCCGAGGCATGAGATTGGCGATAATTGGAGTTTTGTGGTTTGTTATTCCCCACATGGAGATATTCTCTTAGACACGTTTTGCCACTAAAAAGTGCCCTTAGGGGTTGAATTTCTTGCAAAAGCACCTTTTGCTCCCTTATTAGAGAAGGAAAAACGAGAAAGGTTTGATTTATCTGCTTGGGAACAGTAGAGATAAACCCCAGTTTCGTGCTGTCACCGATAAAATGTATTTAAAGTAGCCACAAACACGCTTCCATGATTCCTATCGTTATTGAACAATCGGGTCGAGGTGAACGCGCCTTTGACATCTACTCACGGCTGTTGCGTGAGCGCATCATCTTTTTGGGACAACAAGTTGACAACAACATTGCGAACTTGATTGTTGCCCAACTGCTGTATTTGGATGCCGAAGACTCGGAGAAAGACATTTATATGTACATCAATTCTCCCGGTGGTTCGGTGACGGCTGGTATGGGCATTTTTGACACTATGAAACACATTCGCCCTGATGTCTGTACAATTTGTACCGGATTGGCGGCGAGTATGGGCGCTTTCCTCCTTAGTGCTGGTGCAAAGGGTAAGCGAATGAGTCTACCTCATTCTCGGATTATGATTCATCAACCTTTAGGTGGTGCTCAAGGACAGGCGACTGATATTGAAATTCAGGCGCGGGAAATTCTTTACCACAAACGGCGGCTAAACGACTATTTAGCTGAACATACAGGTCAACCAATTGAGCGGATTGCTGAAGATACTGAACGTGACTTCTTCATGTCGCCAGAGGAAGCCAGAGAATACGGTTTAATTGACCAAGTTATTGACCGTCATGCCGCTGGTAGCCGCCCAGCAGTTGCTGTTGTTAATTAATAGTCACGATTGGCTAATGGTGATTTACCACTTTTAATTCCCTGAACCCCTAAAAATAACCCCTCTTCATAAGTGAAGAGGGGTTATTTTTGGAATTGGTGGCCTGCTCAAGTACTTAATACCGATTTAGTCATTAGTTCTTACAAATAACAAATGACTAATGACTAATCAAAATCCCGCTATTGGGTCTGGTTCAGATTGGAGGAATTTGAGGAATCCATGCAATTCTTCTTCGGTTAGCAAAGTGCGCCCCCGCTTGCCGTAGGTTTTAATTAGATGCTCCCGTCCCTGTTCTGGTGTCCAGCCTAAGCGCTGAAGTTCGACATCTGTTTTAGCAATTACATCCGATAAATCCACGGGTTCAGCTTTCTTCTTTCTCTTTCCTGTCGCTGGCGGGGTGGCGACATCCTCTTGAGCGCTGTAACTCCGAGGTGTAAATGGTGTGACATTATTGGCAGAAATTGCTGGAAAGGTTTGATTTTCAATCTCGTTACTAGACGTTACTTCCAAGTTTTCAACTGGAGGAGCAAATTCTAGCTCCCGGTTGGCAGTCACAGGAAAATTTTGACCTAAATCCTCGCTATAGGTATTGCTTGTACTTGCGCTTCGTGTCTCCGTTGGTATGGGAACAGCACTGCTGTTACCGTACTGTTCGTTGTTGGTTGTTACTACTTCTGGTTTAATATTCCGTACTCTGGAAGGCGGCAAAGATATTTCTTTGTCACTGACCACTGACCACTGACTACCAACAAAATCCTCATCTTTTACAGAGGAATAGCCAGCAGACTCATTCAATCCACTTTTGGTATTTAAGGAAGGGTTTAGCTGCGCTGGGGAAATTGAATTTGAGGTAAATGTCACTGATTCGGGTGGCGCATTTGTAATCCCCAAAACTATCAACGCCCTGGTTCTGGCTTGGTCTTCTGCTGCTTCTACTGTTTCTGCTGCTGCCATACCCGTAGCACGGGTTACGCCTTCAATTTGCACGCTTGCCCGGACAATATATTTTCCTTGAAAAATTTGCACTAATTCAGAAATCAGACTGCCCTTGGGATACAAGCTCTGGAATTGAGCCAACATAATATTGCTACCAATCTAAATCTTTTTAATAACGGGGTTGATACTGCCTGTATGCTCAAGCAAGGTAAACTGCCCTTACTTTAATTTACATCTACTCGATACCCAGGATGCTTGCCAATATTGCATTTCTTCTCTACGAGACGCTACGCGAACATTTTTAATTGCTTACTATCTGTCATCAGTTTCTTGGCAGGCGGTGAGCAGGTATAATTCTCTGCTTTGGGTCATCAAGGTAATATTCTTGCTTTGCCTTTTGTCCTAATTGTAGCAGTAGCTCTTTTTTGAGGAAATTGTTTGGCTAGTGCTAACTTACCTGGGTAGTCTTGCCTGCAATGCTATACTGATTACCCAAGTCGATATCTAGAACTATTTTCTGGAAGTGCGCTCTAAATCTACAATAATGAAGATAAGGTTCGCCCTCACTGCTTATTAAGCTGCTCACCTAATTGTTACCGATTCTACATGTGGGAAAATTGGGTTCATCGGCAGTTCCTCCTAGTTAAAATCAGAGTCTAATGGCGTAAAATTACCTTCACTCTAGACAATCAAACACCTGTAGTTTCCACACCACTTGCTCCACTTGGGGAAACCCCAAGACCGCAGTGGCTCCCCTGCATAGCGCTTTTGGGCAGCATGGATTCTCTAAAACCCAGCTTCTCAAAAACCCGTCGCGTAATTACCTAGCGGGGCTAAATCTTAAATCAGGCGTGCTTTCTAAGTTTGGTTAGGTGAAGAGACTTGAACGCAGGCGAACTCTGAGAGCATGGTGCAGTGAGAAGTTCGTAGACGCCCAGAGTTGTCCGTGGGTCGGCTTCCTTTCCTTGGAACTTGGAAAGCCTTGCCTCAGGGCAATTCGTTTCCAGCTTGTTTCTGTAAGCCGTGAGGGTATACAGGAAAGAACCAGATTAAACAAAAAATGATGTTTTGACCAAAGGTCGGTTCACTGCATGGAATTTTCAATCGCTACACTCCTTGCCAATTTCACCGATGATAAATTGGTAGCTCGGAAAGTTTTGGAAAAGAAACTTGGCTGTGAAGATGAAAAAAGCTTACAAAAACTTCACATTGCCTTAGATGTTCTTGAAAAAATCGGCATTTTAGTAAAAGAACGGGGCAAGTACCGCCGTGTCTCAGAAGAAGGAATAATCGAGGCAAAACTCCGTTGCTCTAGTAAAGGTTTTTGCTTTGCTATTCAAGATGTGGAAGGAGCCGAGGATATTTACATCCGCGAAAGTCATCTGAGTAATGCTTGGAATGGCGATCGCGTTTTGGTCAGAGTTCTCAAAGAAGGCAGTCGCCGTCGCTCTCCTGAAGGAGAGGTGAAGCTGATTCTAGAACGTTCCAACCACACGTTACTGGCACGAATTAAGCAGGTGGAAACTGGCTTCCGGGCTGTGCCCTTAGATGATCGATTGCTGTTTGAACTCAAGATTCAACCCAACGAAGCGAAGTTGGAAGAAGCGATCGATCATCTTGTTCATGTGGAAGTCTTGCGTTACCCGTTGGCACAATATCCTCCCCTTGGTCGAGTTGTACAAATCCTCGGCAGTGATGCCGAAGCTGCTGCTGATATAGATTTAGTTACGTGCAAACACGACCTTTCCCGGACTTTTCCTGATCATGTCCTAGAAGCAGCCACCAAGTTGCCCAAAAAGCTGCTCAAAGCAGACCTGAAAAATCGGCTAGATTTGCGTAATTTGTTTACCTTCACCATTGAAGGGGTAAATGGCGACACCAAAGTTATAGAAAACGCTTTTAGTTTAGAAAAAAACTTAGCCGGAAACTGGCTTTTGGGCGTTCATATCACCGATGTTTCTCACTATGTCCAACCTGACGAACCCCTAGATAGAGAAGCACTCAAACGGGGTAAATCAGTGTATCTGGGAGAATTGGTGTTGCCAATGTTGCCACCGACTGTAGCAGAGCGCTGTTCTTTGGTAGCTGGGAGCGATCGCTTAACTATCTCTTTTTTAATTACAATTGATCCTCAATCAGGACAAGTGTTGGAATGGGAAATTCAACCCAGTGTGATCAACGTAGAAACTGCACTGAGTACAGAACAAGCTCAAGCAATTCTTACAGGTGAAGCTCAAGATCAATCTCCACAGATTTCTCAAATCCTGCAAGACCTCCAAGCCTTGCAAACAGGCGTGAAACAGGTACGGTTGACTCGTGGTAGCCTCCAGTTGAATCTGCCGCCCAGCCAAAACGCTTACTATGATGAGGGGATTCTCGGCGCTGTGGTGGTCAATGATTTACCAGTGCGATCGCTACTCACGGAGTTGGTACTGTTAGTTAATCAACTAGTAGCAACTCACTTAAATGCTCTTGGTGTTCCCGCCATCTGGCGAGTCCAAGGCACACCTGATGTTGAAGATGTCCAGGAAATGCTGAAATTGGCAGTCAATTTAGGCGTTGACCTCACACTAGATCCAGAAGTCGATATCCAACCCTTAGATTACCAACATTTGACCACAGCTTTTGCTGAATCTCCCTCTGAGCAAGTTCTTACCTACTTATTACAAGATACACTTAAGCCGTCTGCGTACAGCACCACTAAAGGTTCTCACTTTGGTCTGGCACTACCGCAATATGTCCACTTTAGCGCTCCCTTGCGGCGTTACCCAGATTTGCTGATGCAAAGAGTGTATTACACGCTACTCGAAAACGGACGCGATCGCCGCAATACTCGTGTGAGAGAGCGCGTTAACCTGCGCCACTCCTCCAGCCACGAGGAAATTAACTGGAACGTTTTACCCCCAGAATTGCAACAAGAACTGCAAAGCGATTTAACTAGGGTAATTGTCCAAATCAATGACCGAGAAAAAGAAGTCCAAGAAGCCGAAGCCGATTTAGCCGGACTGCAAAAAGCCCAACTGATGAAGCAGCGCATCGGTCAGGTATTTCAAGGCGTGATTACTGGGGTTCAATCCTACGGTTTCTTTGTGGAAATTGAAGTACCAGCAGCTGAAGTGGAATCCAGCAGTAATCCTGGTGTACCTCTGAGGGTGGAAGGATTGGTACACGTCAGTTCTCTCAAAGACGATTGGTATGAATATCGTGCCAGACAACAGGCGCTGTTTGGTCGTAAAAATCGCGCTTCTTATAGACTAGGCGATCGCGTCGCTGTACAAGTTAAAAGTGTCGATTACTACCGTCAGCAAATTGATTTGGTAACGGTCGGCAGCGATGGCGTAGCCAAAGGTTTAACTGGTAATGCTTCCAATGACGATCTTTCAGACCTCTACTTGCCAAATGATATTGAGCCTGATGACTTAGACCCTTACTCTGAAGATGAGTAAAATTAACTAACTTTTACGTGCCACATAACACTAAGCCTCTAATTTTAGGCGTATCGGGCGCATCTGGTCTGATTTACGCTGTTCGCGCGATCAAATTTTTGCTAGAAGCGGATTATAGTATTGAATTGGTTGCCTCTAAATCTACTTACATGGTTTGGCAATCAGAACAGGAAATTCGGATGCCAGCAGAACCAACCGGGCAAGAGCAATTCTGGCGAGAGCAAGCTGGAGTTGCACTTTCGGGCAAACTCCGCTGTCATCCTTGGAGTGATGTTGGAGCCGGGATTGCCAGTGGTTCCTTTGCCACTCTGGGGATGATGATCATTCCATGCAGTATGAGCACAGTGGCAAAGCTAGCAGTTGGCTTGAGTTCCGATTTACTAGAACGAGCGGCGGATGTCCAACTCAAAGAAGGGCGAAAGCTGGTCATTGTCCCCCGTGAAACGCCTTTTAGCCTCATCCACCTCCGTAACTTAACCTCTCTAGCAGAAGTTGGAGTGAGAATTGTCCCTGCTATTCCCGCCTGGTACCATAATCCCCAAACCATCGAGGATTTAGTTGATTTTGTAGTTGCCCGTGCTTTAGATCAACTAGATATTGACTGCATCCCAATTCAGCGGTGGCAAGGTCGTCGCTAACGCCCTCAGTGGACTCATCGAAAATTTCACAATAGTCCTAAAAGGGTAATGATAGAGATGGCTGATAGTGTCAGTAGTAAGTGAACAGTAATCACTGAAGAATAATCAGACTGATAACTGACTACTAACTACTGACCACTGATAACTGACAACTGACAAAATTGCTATGGCTGTAATTCGCTTAATTCTATTGGTGGCGGTACTGGGAGGACTAACACTGTTGTTAGTCCAAAATTTCTCACCTGCCCTATCGCTAGTATTTTTGGGCGTGCGAACTCAACCATTACCACTAGCGATATGGATTTTGTTCAGTACTACCACTGGTGCTTTCACATCTATATTGATTGCTACCTTGTTTAACTTATCCAATTATTTTGGGGGAGGACAACGCCAAACTCCTGACCGCCGAAGCGCAACTCCGCCTCGTGCGAAGGCAAACCGTAGAGAAGAACCTACATCTCGTCCTACCAGTTCTCCACCACCAGCTAGTAAAAAAGAAGAGCCTACTAGTGATGTATTTGATGATTGGGAGACAAATGGCAGTGGAGATGATGATTGGAATTTTGATGAAAGGTCAGAGGAAGCGCCTAATCCTAATCCTCAAGCTCAACAGCCTAGAGACTCTAAAACTTACGAACGTCAATCAGAAGTCAAAAGCAGTTCTCAGTCTGGTTCAGTTTATTCCTACAGCTACCGTGAGCCAAAAAATACGGCTGTGGGAAAAACTGAATCTGTTTACGATGCTGATTACCGGGTAATCATCCCCCCTTATCAGCCGCCGGCTACCAATCAAGCTGATGATGATGATTGGGACTTTTTTGATGATGATGATGATTTTGAGGATGATGATAAACGCCCCCGTCGTTGAGATGTAGCAGGCTACGTCTCTACTTGATGCCACACCGCTCTCTAGACTCCTGCTTGACCTTACCAGTCATGGCAGCTTCCTGCAAAGTCATAAAAGCATTAAAATCTTCCAAGTCATACCGGGTAGTCAACAGTTGTCGTAGTTGATTTTCAGCTTCCACTGTCAAATAGCCAGTTGCTAAAGCTTTTTGTACAACGTCACGAATTCTATTCATAGTTGACGCCTCATTCATCCTATATTTATTCATTCAGGCTTATTGGGGTGAAATATGCAGTAGTCTTTGTGCCGAAACCTCATATTTACAAATCTTTTTTGGGCGATCGCAGTAAAAAGGTCATCATTTACACCTCTATCAGAAACATTTAATTGTTTGGGGCTTGTTATAACTAGATTTTTAGAATAACTACACGGTGCTGGTAGAAACACAGTATTGTGTATACTTAAAATTAACCACCAGAGTGAAAATTCGGATTATTTAGATAGACAGAAATTGTTTGGATAAAGTTTCAAAGAAGCTATATTAATTTTTTCGTTAAGCATAGCGATCGCTATGCAGCAATTACCAAGTTACTTCAGTAAATTTACTAAATTCCTGAGAAATTCATCATTTATACCAAGTTGTGATAGATAGTATTATTTGCTTGAAAGCTAGTCCAGCAGAGCTTAGACGTTAAAGAATACTAACTTTGGCAACTTGGTATTATTACTTATGGTAATTTCACAGAAGAATCATTAATCTACTGCCTAAGTTACTTTAAATACATTAACAACAGTAATAACGGTAGTTAATTAAACTCAATTAGAAGATGAATTTGTAAAATTTAAAAATAATTGAAAGTTAGAAAAGTTATACGTAATTTTGATATTGGCACAGGGAAAAGCCTTATTATCCATTGAAAATAAATTACTCAGAGGTTTGCTTTGTGGTTCTAGTTCTGCGGAAATTGCTAATGGAGTTTATCGCAGCCGTAGTAGCAGTACTGTTAGAGCTGATCTTTATAAGCGATAAATACATAGAATAAATGCTGAGTAACCAGGCAGAATACTCAGTAAAATAAAAAACTGGATCTGTATGACGCGTTTGCTAGCAAAAGCAGAATCGAAAATATCAGCTAATTGGCGATTGCTTTTCTAGAACATCGGTTGAATACGCAGGTATGAGTCGTTGAGTTTATAATTGGAAACTGTGACTCAGCACGGGCTAAACGCCCCACTACCGCTAACAGAACTCATAATTGGAGCGAAGCAACTGGTGAGCAGCTTATTACAAGGAGTCAACCTTTACTTAATTGGGATGATGGGCGTTGGTAAGACGACAATAGGGCGCTTACTGGCAAAGGAACTGGGTTATGGGTTTGTAGATACCGATGATGTCATTTCCCAAGCAACAGGTAAATCTATCAATCAGTTATTTGCAGAAGTTGGGGAAGCAGGGTTTCGCAAGCTAGAAAGTGATGTGCTTTCACAAGTCTGTGCTTTTACAAAGTTGACTATAGCAACTGGTGGGGGCATTGTATTGCGGCGAGAAAATTGGGGTTACTTGCACCACGGTTTGATAGTGTGGCTAGATGCGCCAGTGGAGCTAATTTATAACCGTTTAGCTGAGGATACCACAAGACCACTGCTGCAAGATGTTGATCCTAAAGGTAAATTGCGATCGCTCCTCGAACAACGAACACCACTTTACTCGCAAGCCGATTTGCACATCACCGAGCAAGAGGGAGAAACGCCTGAAGAGGTTGCCAAGCGAATACTTGAGGCAATTCCTAACGTTCTTAAACCACAAGTTTCTCATTAAGAAGACTCAAGTTACCAATTTATGGGATTGGCTCTAGAGGTTGAAGTTTTACTGCTGTGTCACCAAAGAATTCAATGGATATTGAAGAGTTTTTCAGTCGTTTAGATGCTGGGGAAAATGATTTTTCAGGAGTCGATCTCAGTGGTGCAGTCTTAAGCGAAGTTGATTTGTCTGGTATTAATCTCAGTGGTGCTGATTTGAGAGTTACTCTTATGGAGAGCGTCAATCTCGAAAATGCTAATTTATTGGAAGTTAACTGGCGCGGCGCAAAAATGTATGGGGCTTATTTCTACAATACGGTTTTGCCAGATGGTGAACTCGTAACAGAACCAAACAGCTATGGCTGATCAGTACAAACATACTCGACTTTAACATTAGAGATTGTGACGAGTTACAAAGTCTTCTACACTGACTGAAATAGGTTTTAACTCTCAACGGCGGCTCCTCATGACGGTCAACGATTCTGAATACATCAGGCAAGCTGAAGCCACTCGTGTGCGTGTACTAAGCGAAGCACTACCTTATATTCAACAATTCGCCGGTCGCACTGTTGTTGTCAAATATGGTGGCGCAGCGATGAAAGATAGCACACTCAAAGACAAAGTTATCCGCGACATTGTATTCTTATCCTGCGTGGGCTTGCGTCCGATTGTAGTACACGGCGGCGGCCCAGAAATTAACAGCTGGTTAGATAAGCTGGGAATCGAACCACAATTTAAGAATGGTCTGCGAGTCACTGATGCCGCCACAATGGATGTGGTGGAAATGGTTTTAGTTGGTCGAGTTAACAAAGAAATTGTCGCGCTAATTAACCAAGCTGGTGGATTGGCTGTAGGACTTTGCGGTAAAGACGGTAATCTATTTACAGCCCGTCCTCAAGGTCAAGAAGGCATCGGTTTTGTGGGGGAAGTCAGCAATGTGAATATCAAGATTTTGGACACCCTCGCTAGCAATGGCTATATTCCGGTAGTGTCCAGCGTAGCCGCAGACGAGACAGGGCAAGCTTATAACATTAACGCCGATACTGTAGCTGGAGAAATCGCTGCTGCACTAGGAGCAGAAAAGTTAATTTTACTGACCGACACAAGTGGAATTTTAAAAGATTACAAAGACCAATCTACTTTGATTCCAAAAGTAGATATCCGCGAAGCCCGCGAGTTGATTGCCAATGGTATAGTCAGTGGTGGGATGATCCCTAAAGTGAATTGTTGTGTGCGATCGCTTGCTCAAGGAGTCCGTGCAGCACACATCATCGATGGTCGCATTCCTCACGCGCTGTTACTAGAAATCTTTACTGACGTTGGGATTGGGACAATGATTCTTGGTTCGCAGTTTACTTCGTAAGAGTTAGGAGGTAGCAGTTCTCCTCCTGTGCTCCCTACTCCTCACTTTACCGAGGATAGGTAATAATAACCCGCGATTGCCCACCACTAAATGGTGTACTACGCCATGAATTGTTGATAATCACTGGATTAACTACGGTTGAGTCTCGAATTGTTGGATTAATCAGTGTGGAATTTCTCACGTTCTGCCTTACCTGGGGATAGGAATAATCAGGGTAATTATTGCGTTGTGGCATCAGTCCCGTTCCTGGGTCTACAGGCATAGGTGTGGGAATCGGACTACCATAAATAAAGGAACCGACAGCAGGCGATCGCCTGATTCCATAACCACCGTCAATTACTATCACACGCTGGGCAGCAGCTGGAGCAATGGTTACACCCATCACTGCTAAAGTCATGCCTGCTAAGAGCCAATTCAGTTGCGAATGCTTGATTTTCAACATATTTTGCTCACCTGCATTTGATACCAGAATTTTTAATCAGAAAATTATTGCAGCTACTTAGTTAAAATTTTAGAAGTTTATTTACTTTCAGATTGCCAGCTTCTGAAAAGATTCCAAAAAGATTGCTGGCATTGGCAAAATTAAAACAGTGCTGATTTTTTATAGAAGACGTGAGTACAGAAAGTTTAGAAATTGCTAAAACCCGCTACCAGGCTGGGAAAGTTGCCTTTGAAAATGGGCAATACCGCGAAGCCATAGAAAATTTAGAAAAGGCCAGCGCCCTGTTAGCTCGTAATACTCGCCTTGGGGGCGAAGTAGAAATTTATCTGGTGACAGCTTATGAAGCTGCTGGACGCACCGATGATGCGATCGCTCTTTGCGAAAGACTCAAACGCCATGCCCATTTTGAAATTAGCAAACAAGCGCGACGGATGCTTTACATCTTAAAAGCACCAAAGCTGAAAAGACCCAGCGAGTGGATGACCCAAATCCCCGATTTAGCCGCACTATCTGATAATGAACTCAAAATTTCTGTACCTGCTAAACCTACTAAATCTTCTGTCCAGCAGAAGCCTAAACCTACAGAGCCAGAATTTGTTGACCTCAGTCAGGTCAATACCAAAGATAATCGCTTTATCTGGGTGGCGCTAATTGCCATTGGTTTAACCATTTCATACTTGGTTTGGTTGAATTTATCAGGAACCCCAAACTGATACCAACTTACATTGGATGATTCACCTACTATGAGCAGTAATTTCGGCTAAATGTGGAGTTATTCAACTGAACACGAATAAAAGACTTTCTAGTAATGTCTTGTCCTAATAACCTTTTAGTTAGGGTGTTTGGATGATACTTCGTTTTTTCACCCTTGGAACTCTTGCTTGCGGGGCGCTTTCAGCCCCGCACCAAAACGGTAAGAGTTGAGTTTTCTAGGATATTTACTCACAGTTACATAGATAGTCATTAGTAGAGGATGAAATTGCGAACTCAATCCTTTCAGGATTACTCTACCTACTAAAGCCAGTCATCCTTGCTAAGTATAAAGAGATTCAAAAAATAAAATTAGCAGCCGTTTCGTAACTGTCCTAAACAATTACATCACAACAAGCACAAAATATTTTTCTCTTGCCCAAGCACAACATTCTAATATGACTGTATCTCAGCATTAGTTAATTTTTATAAGCAATAACGGTATACATCTGCTGTCATCTTAGCAATGTGTTCCCAATTATACTGTTGAGCTAACTGGAGGTTGTGCTGTCCCATAAAAAATAGTTCAGAATGCTTTTCTAAAGCAGAATTCATGGCTTTCTTTAAACCATTTTCATCATCTATCTGATATAGAAATGCCCCAGTATCGTCAAGCACTTCTCCAATGCAACCTTTGCGTGGTGCTATACAGGCTCTGCCGAAGGACATTGCTAAAACTACTGCGCCCGATGTCAAAATATCTCGGTATGGAAATATAACTACATCACAAGCATTCATGTACAGTTGAATTTTATCAGCTGGAATAAAGCCTGGAATTAACTTAATTCTTTGATCATTGGCAATCTTTTGTTTAAGCGTATCCGTCATTTCTTGATTATCGTTGTGAACTCTGCCAGCAATTACTAGTTGGACTTTGTCACTAGATAGTTGATTGAATGTATCTATAAGTTCAAACACTCCTTTGTAGGGGCGAATCGTACCAAGGAAAAGAAAAACAAGATTAGAATCTTTTAAACCTAAACTTTCTCGGGCAGTTACTTTTTCTATCTTATTTTCATAACACTCTATGTAATTCCCATGTGGAACAACGAAGATTTTATCTTTCTTCTTTACGGAAAATTCTTTGATAACTTCTTCTTTTGCCGCTTGGCAATGAGTAATGATACCGTTAGATAATTTAGCTACAACAATGTTGTAAATCCGATCTAAAGTTAAGTTTATGTTTTCATGATTTTTAAGATTATGTACAGTCCAAATAATTTTTATGCCAATCATTTTTAGGACAACTAGCTCAAATATCACTATCAATAATTTAAGTAAGTTAAACACTATATTTGTTGAGTGGATAAAAAATGGATGTAACCAATGTAAATGTACAATATCTGCCTTAGCATGTAAGACTACTTCGGGTAAAAAAAAAGTTCTTGAAGATTGAAGGCTTGGAAATTCAACTTTAATATCTAGTTTTTCTAAGTTATCAATCAACTGCTTTGTGTAAGGGTTATCGTCAGTTACTTGAGGTAGAAAAATCGATTTTATGTGTTCCATTTTAAATAATTTCAACTAAATAATATATATCTAGACCTAACCAATGATTTTACAGTATTATACAGTTTTGCAGGGTTGGCTGACTTAAGTGTAGTAATAATCACCTTTTTTACTAATTTGCTGTAGGTAGTCATTACTGGTATAAGTCTACCAACCAGGGCTATGTATACTTCAGTTCAATGGCAATACTTCTATTTCAAAATTTCCGTAATCATATCAAAGTTGGTTGCTGCTGCCTGCTTAACTTTTGGCAGTACTTGATTCAGTTGGTTAGCTACCTCGTGACGTTTATTCCAACACTGAATAATTGCTTCACAAGCTACATCAGCATTTAGAAATTGTTGAATTGAGATCAGTAGTCCATTGTGCATTGCTTCAGAACCGAAAAGATCGCTCATAATCCCTTCTGCTTTGACTGAATAACCAACTGGCATAGTACAGATCCCACTGGAAAGCCCAGCGATCGCAGGATGCATTCTTTCCGCTACAATCATGTCGCAAGCTCCAATTAAGCCTTTAAACTCTGATGCAGTATGATCTGCACCCGCAAGCCGAACATCTGGATTGTAGTTAAGGGCTTTTAGCAATTGGGTAGCAAAGATTCGATCATCATTATTCGCATCGATTTCTTGAACATGAGGAATTATCAATACCTGCGCTTTAAATTCGTTAATCATGAGTTGTACTACCTGAGACCAGACATTAACATGCTTGTCGTAATCTTGAGCAGCGTAACGGCAAATACCCTGACTAGGTGCGATCGCAATTTTAGGTCTATCTTGGTCAATACCGTAGTTACTGAGTATTTTAGCTATAATCTCTGGAGATGGTGGGTTCAGCAAAAAGGCTGGATCAGCAGTATGCTTAACTAGTGAAGGATCTAAACCTAAATCTTTAGTAACATAGTTGTAGGAAAGTTTTTCTCTAACTGTAATCAACTTGGAACGTCGAGCAACTTCCACCCAAGCATCAGCCTCTTCTTTAGTTTTGAATGGGCCAATTGATTGAGCCAGAAATACAACAGGCACACCAGCATTCAACGCTAACTTTAATGGCAACAAATGTCTATTTAGTCCCCCATAGTCCGAACTAAATACATCTCCTCCTGAAGCAATCACAATTGATGCTTGACGGATATTTTCTACATTAGATTGGTAATCAATTGATAAAGGCTTGTAAAACTGAGAAAGTTTGCTACGTAACTTGCGTAGCCTTGTTGAATTAGCATTTCTTAGATGATCTTTTATTGGCTTTGAACCAAAAATCTCCAATCGCATTGCATCATAGTCAGGTGTCAGGGTTAACACATCGATAGCCAGATTAGGCTGACGTTGTAGTAACTGTTCAAGAGTAGGAATAACTAATGCTTCAACCCCTCTATTACGTAACCCAGTAATTCCAGTAATGATTGCATTCATGACATTTTAACCTCTATTAATCTTTAAAACAGAATATTCGGGAGCTATATAACAAGCAACTAATTGGATAATTGCTTGAGAGCAAAATTATTTGATATATCTTTTCTATTTTTCATAAATGATTTCTTTGTATATTTTTGCAAAATCATCATTCATGAAAATATAGAAATTAAGCACCAATCTTCAGCAATAGCCCTTTCAATAGTCGTTTAATCCGCCACGTTGCTCGTCTCCATAATGCTTCCTTATATAGCTTTTGATATCTCTGCACTAGAGGTTCTAGCCGCTGCTTAAACAAAGAGAATTTACCAGCATCAACGGCATCCTTGAAAGCAATATGACTTTCTGCTGCTAGAGCTACCCTTAGAAGTTGCCGCTCTTGAAGGTTGCGCTTGAGATGGTTAGCTTTTGGTTGAACCCGTTTTTGAGGACGCCATTTACCCTCTAAATCGGTTAAGTACAAACGATAAGCCAGACCTTCTCGTCGATGCTGAAAACCTGATTTTTGTGATTGAGAAACTTCATCGGCGCTAATACGGTCAAGCTTTAATTGCCTCGCACTCATAGCACGCTCAATCATGTCATGAATAACTGGGTGACGCACAACTACAACGTTTGTGCCTTTACTATCTTTAACGTACTGAGGTAGCCAAGCATCACCAACCGTGACATCTGCTGTTTCCCCTACTACATCATCACAATAGTCACATGCTTTGTACTTAAAGAAGCCCAACCCCCAATCAGTACCGTAGAGGTCGCGTACAGGCATAACATGAGTGGCTATCTGTCCATCTTCTTGAACTCCAGTCACTTCAACACCGTATCGGTTGGCGTCTGCATCTGGTAATTTTTTGCGAAAGTCAATTGCTAAAAGATTACCAGGTGCGATACCGCTTTGCCAAGCAAACATCTCGGCGAAGCGCATACTCTTAAGATGTCCGCAAATTAGGGCTACGCAGAACTTGATCCTTTCAGCTAGTAATTCATCTTGTCGCATCAACAGACGAACAGCTTTAATAAAACATGGGATACCAACAATTGCGTAACGTCCTGGTCGTTCACGAATTAGCTGTATCACCTCAGACATTTCCACAGGGTAATAGCGTGACTTAGCACTACTATGTACCTGCTGTATAGTTGTTGAAAGTTGGTAGGAGAATAGTCTAGGGTCTGATGCGGTGGGATGGCGTTGATGAACATGAATTACACCATCGACTAGTCCTTCACTGAGAAGACTACTCACAAGCCAGGTTCCCATACCTCCTGAACTACCGCGATCGCGATAATTACCCTCTAATACATAGCCTGCATAAGTAGCTAAATTGTAGCCGATCCTATCATGATATTGGCAATCATTACTGAATAATGGTTGGCTAATCTCGTCTTCATTTAAACTTTCCTTTGAAAAAGGACACACAGATTGCACTGAATTCCTCAAAAATGACTGATCTACTAATGGATCAATAGTCGCTTTAAACTTGCCATATTCATCTAGTTGCATTTTTAGAGGAGAGCCACTTATTGAAGCACAAGCGCCACAACCAATACAATAACCACCATCAATTACGGTTTCTAATAACTTAGTTACCTCAGAAGGTACGCTATTATTTTCAATTTGTTGATTCTGTGTCATCCAATTTTCTTTTATTTACTAGCTTAACGGGCAATATTGACTACCTGCCAAAATAGTTTTGGCGCAATCACGAAAATTGACAACAGGTATACTATAATACCTACCAGTACAGCAATAGCTAGTACCGCAGAAGAACTAATTACATTACTCAAAAAATATTTTATAGCAAATATAACCGCTAGCATAATTAATGTTCCTGCTAGAGGAACAGCACCCTGGCGGATATAAGTCCTCACATCAATATGAATTAACTTCCAAACCACCCAAATATTAAGAGGTGCCATCAAATAACTTCTGATGACGTATGCTGCTGCAACAGCAACAATTCCCCATTGAACTGCTATAGCGAAGGCAATAACATTACTGACGGCTTGTACAAAATCTAAAGCCAATTTCCAAGAAGGTTTCCCCATAGCCATCATTACAGAAGCGTTGAAATAAAAATAAGCATAAAGAATACCTACAAGATTCAAAACTTGCATTACTGGAATACTTGGTGACCACTTTTCTCCAAATATAACCGTCACTATTTCAGGTGCTAATATTACTGTGGCCAGGAACCCTGGAAAAGTAATTAAACTCGTAAATTGGATTGCTTGGTAAAGTGCATTACGTAATCTCTCAGGTTCTTGCTGTAACCTGGAAAAAGTAGGAAGAGAAACTTTTACAATAATGCTAGTTAGTAATTGTGTTAAAGTTTGTAGCAAACGATATGCAACGCTGTAATATCCTAATGCAGTAGAACCCAGAAAATAACCTATTAAAAAATCGTCAGAGCGGCGGTTTAAGAAATTAAAGAAATTCATCCCCATTACATTCACCCCAAAGGCAAATAATTCTTTGAAGTGTCTTTGGGAAAATCTAAATCCGGGACGCCAATCACTTACCCACCAAAGTACTAAAACTTGTACAAAACTATTGGTTAATTGCTGACCAACAAGACTCCAGACTCCAAATCCCGTAAACGCCATAGCTATACCTACTATGCCGCCAATAACCACTGCTACCAATGAGCGTATGGCTAGAGATTTAAAAGCTAGTTTTCGTTGGAAAATTGCTTCCTGAACGCTACTAAAAGCACTGATTATAAAGCCGAGAGATAGAAAGCGGATAATTGGCGTAATCTGTGGTTCTTTGAATAATTCAGCAATCAATCCAGCGCCAGCAATACTTAGTATTGCTACCAGCGAACTGACTCCCAAATTAGTCCAAAAGGCAGTATCTAAATGTTCTTTTTCTACATCTTGACGTTGCACAATTGCTTGGGAAAAACCTTGATCAAGAAAAACTTGCAAAAAACCCAAAAATACACTAGAAAGAGCAACCAGACCAAAAGTTTCTGGACCTAATAAGCGTGCAAGTGCCAAGAAAACACCAAGGGAGATAACTTGTCTACCCCAACTGTCTAGAGCAGACCACAATACCCCTTTAACAGCTTTTTGTCGCAAACTTGATGATTTTTTAGGTGGTTCCATTACATAGTTTACCGATTAAAGAACCTACACGATGTAGCTTTGATATTCTCAGATAGAATTAACTAACTAGATCCTTTTTTGTCACGCCAGTTAGTTGAACTTTTTTTATTTAAGTTATAGCTATCATTAAAAATTTTTACTCCCAAAATGACACAGAAAGTATATGTAACTCTTGTGATATACCGAAAAATATTTTTTATCGTTAAGTAATTACTCTTAGAAGACTGTACCACAATGTTTTTGCAAATTGGTAGTCATTCAATAAACTTTTGACAGAAAATTTACTGTTGATACCAATTTTATATGAAGCTTAATAGAACTCTAGATATCATAGAGTAGCTAAAGCAGGAATGGAATGTAAGCCACATTCTGCACTCAGTAGTATCACAATGGGTAATTACTGAAATGTCAATTTGGCAAAGGTATTGTTAATGATTGGACTTTCTTGGCAAATTTCTGAAGTTATGTTAAGTAAAATAAAGTTGTCTGTCAAGGCGTAATAGATCCAACTTTCTGCCCTTCAAGTGTCAGACAAACCCTTTCGGCAGCTTGTTTCTCTAGGGAAGCCATTCTGTTGTGCGAAGTTCAGTCGTGTAAGCGGGTTTCCTGCCTAGCGTTAGCGACGTAGGAGCATCACTCGGAGGAAGGTTTCCCCATTGTTGTAGAACTGGCGTAGACTCGCTAATGCTGCACTATCACCCTTAGTGGTTCCCCTTCTCTACAAGACGCTACGCTAACTAAAGAAGAAGACATGACTGCCATAAAAGTCAAGATAAGTTAAAAAGTTTGACTTTTAGAGAGATTTCTAGTTATGAATTCTTCAACTTTAGGAAAAATTTTCTTGTGGTTAATCAGACCATTTAGTTTTGTGTTGGCAAAAATGGAATTTCTCTCACCATTAATTGGTCGAAATCGAAGTAACCGTGTCTTTCCCATGCGGAATCCTATTCTGTGGCTAGTGCTGTTAACATCCCTGCTACTATCTGGCTGTGTTAAGTACGATGTGGGGCTTAACTTTGACAATTCAAATAGTGGCGAAATAGTACAGCATATTAAGCTAGGAGAGCGGCTAACTAGTTTTAGTGGCGATTATGTATATGAATGGTTAAATAGCATAGAGCGCCGCACCCGTAAACTTGAAGGTAAAACACAGCGAGTTTCCCAAGAAGAAATCATCGTCACAATTCCTTTTAGTAGTGGTAGGGAATTGCAAGAGAAGTTCAACGAATTTTTTAACTCCCGTGTTAATCAAACCTCTGAGTCTGTGCAGAGCGAATCTGGCTCAGAACTGCCGAAAATTCAATCAAATGTCCTCTTGGAGCAAAACAATTTTTTACTTTTAGTCCGAAATCGGTTGATTTATGATTTGGATTTGCGATCGCTGTCTCTAATTGCCAGCAAAGGCAACGTTCTGGCTAATGCTGGTTCAATTCTCGACTTGGACTTTAGCCTGAAGACTCCTTGGGGAGCCAAAAATATTCAACAAACTGAAACTGCCATTACCCCAGAAAAGAATGGCAATCAACTGGTGTGGAAACTCCAGCCTGGTGAGCTAAACCATATAGAAGCTGTTTTCTGGCTTCCTAGTCCCCTTGGTATTGGTGCTTTATTAATTATCCTGTTCGTCTGGGGTGGATTGTACTTGAGATACAATTTCATGCCAGATCCCAGAATTCAGTTTCCTCCCAAAGCAGCAGCTATTCAGGAACAGTAGACTATTCACCTGTTGAATATTGTCACTTAAGCCGATGGAGAATGCATCGGCTTTTTTACACTTCGCCCAGCTTTTTATAAAAATGAGTCATAGCGAATTAGGCAAATAAATTGTTGTGTTTTATACTTTTGCAATTTGCGTAATTTGGCGCGGAAATACACAAGACAGCAGCCTCGATAAAGCTGGTATTCAAAAACTTCCTCTATTTAACATTGAAGAACTCTCGGTATGGATTAAATTATCTTGAAGCCCGCAGTTACAATATTTTTGAACAACAACCCTAAAAATACTTAGTTAATCAGGAGATATTTGGTGGTAAACATTCTACATATTGATTCCAGCCCTCGTGCTGAACGATCGCACTCAAGAGAACTATCTAAGGAATTCGTCAGTAGTTGGAAAGCAGCGCATCCTGAAGACGCGATCGCCTATCGAGATTTAGGTCGTCACCCAGTTCCTCACGTTGATGAAGCTTGGATTGCAGCTGCATTTTCACCACCAGAAACCCATACTCCAGAATTAACTGAGGCAATCAGGATTTCTGATGAACTGATTGATGAGTTGTTGGCAGCCGATCGCTACGTCTTTGGAGTACCAATGTATAACCTGAATATCCCTTCCACTTTTAAGGCTTACATCGACCAAATCGTTCGCGCTAACCGGACTTTTGCTATAGATGCTCAAGGCGGTTTCAAAGGGTTAGTTGAGGGTAAAAAGGCGCTGATCATTACAGCTCGCGGTGGTGACTTTAGCGCCACATCTCCTTTCGCTGCTTACGACTTCCAAGAACCCTATCTACGGACGATTTTTGCCTTTATTGGGATTACAGACATTCAATTTATTAACGCTAATAGCCTGAATGAAGGTGATGCCCGTACCCAATCTTTATCAGAAGCACGGGCAGCAATTCAAGATTTGATCACCCAGTGGTAATGTATTGAATTTTACAGATTCTCTGATGTGGGGCATTGGGCATAGGAAAGAGACAAGGAGAGGATGGAGGCAAGGAAGAAAGAAACTTGTTCAATAATTCTCCCTTGTCCCCCAGCCTGCGGGAAGCTCAAGCTACATTTCCCCTTGCTCCCTCATTCTTTCAAGGTGACAACCGCTCAATTTTCCAAGTGTCATTATCTAAACGCCTATAGAGTAAGCGATCGTGCAGACGACTGGGGCGACCTTGCCAAAACTCAATTTCTGTGGGGATCACTCGTAAGCCTCCCCAATGAGGCGGTCGGGGAATTTCCTGATTTTCATATTTGCTGTAGAACTCCTGTAAACGTCGCTCCAGGACTTCTCGGCTTTCTATCACCTCACTTTGATTAGATACCCACGCACCCAGGCGACTGTTGGCGGGGCGAGTATCAAAATACTGGTCGGACTCAGTTTCGGAAACTTTCTCTACATACCCACAAATCCGAACTTGACGTTCTAGTTCTGCCCACCAGAAGACTAAAGCCGCTAGAGGATTTTCTGCCAGTTCTTGTCCTTTGCGGCTGTTGTAGTTGGTGAAGAAAGCAAAGCCCCGTTCATCAAAATCTTTCAACAGCACCATTCTGGCTGAGGGCTTACCGTCTGGTGTAACGGTAGCAATGGTCATGGCATTGGGTTCGGGGAGTTGTGCTGCTAGAGCCTGATCGAACCATTTTCTAAATTGGATAAAAGGATTGAGGTCTACTTCGAGTTCGCTCAAACCTTCCAAGGTGTAGTCTTTGCGAAGGTCAGCTACGGTTTTGTCCATTTTGAGTTACTTCCTGCGATCAGATACACTTATGCTTTTCTATATATACCGTTGTTAAAAAAATCTATGATAATTATGAGTGCCATCAAGAATTTTACAAATTGTCTCAGGAATATCTAAACTAGATTGCATAAGATGCGCCGTTCGACCTCCCTCCATAGCCTGTTAATTTATGGTCTGAGCGGCCCAATTATCGCTCTTAATGTCTGGCTACTGTCGGTGCTTTTTCGCTACTTCCAGCATCCGATTACCGTCTTGAGCATTGCGGCGATTCTGGCTTTTCTACTAAATTACCCAGTTAAGTTCTTTGAACGTGCTCGGATTACGCGCACTCAGGCGGTGATCATAGTTTTACTTGCAACATTAACCCTATTTGGGATTCTGGGCGTGACCCTAGTGCCGTTGATCATTGACCAAACAATCCAACTATTAAATAAGATCCCTGATTGGTTAGGTGCCAGTCAAGCAAACCTAGAGCAATTTGAGATGCTGGCAAAACAACGACGTTTGCCGATTGATCTGAGAGTTGTAAGCAGTCAAATCAATGCCAACATTCAGAATCTGGTGCAACAGCTAGCTTCTGGTGCAGTGGGATTTGCTGGGACACTGCTATCAGGTTTACTTGACATAGTGTTAGTCATTGTGCTTGCATTCTATATGCTTTTATATGGCGATCGCGTCTGGTATGGTCTGGTCAATCTTTTGCCCTCTAATATTGGAGACCCGCTTACCGCATCCTTACGCCTAAATTTCCAGAACTTCTTCCTCAGCCAGTTGTTGCTAGGACTCTTCATGGTGCTAGCCCTGACACCAATTTTCTTAGTGATGAAGGTGCCCTTTGCCCTGTTGTTTGCCATATTAATCGGTATCTCAGAACTCATTCCCTTTATTGGGGCATCTCTTGGCATTGGTCTGGTGACGATTTTAGTACTGCTGCAAAATTGGTGGTTAGCAGTTCAAGTTGCGATCGCGGCGATTCTGATGCAGCAGCTTAAAGATAACCTGTTAGCTCCCAGGTTACTCGGCAACTTTATTGGATTGAATCCTATCTGGATTTTTGTTGCTATTTTGATGGGATTTGAGATTGCTGGATTATTGGGGACGCTTGTTGCTGTTCCCATTGCTGGTACTATTAAAGGCACTTTTGATGCGATCAAGAGCGGCAAGCCGAGTGACTTTGTATCAACTGTCATTATGACTCATGACTCGCCCCCTGATTAAGAGGGCAGAGGGGCAGGGGGCAGGGGAAGCAG
>NZ_WBKL01000168.1:0-4908 GCF_015714705.1 Nostoc sp. NZL
AATCGCTATGCCCGGTCAGGGTGGTAATTTCTTTGCCCGCCTCTCGATTCCACAATTTGATCGTACTGTCCCAACTGGCGGAAGCTAAAGTTTTGCCATCCGGGCTGAAGACGACGCTGATGACCGAACTGCTATGCCCGGTCAGGGTGGTAATTTCTTTGCCCGTCTCCCGATTCCACAATTTGATGGTGCTGTCAGCACTGGCGGAAGCTAAAGTTTTGCCATCCGGGCTGAAGACGACGCTGTTGACCCAATCGCTATGCCCTTCGAGGCGATTTTGTTCACGAATATTTAGCAGAATATTCTGTAAACTAAACAAAGGACTATAAGCGGGATAATCTGCTAGAGATTTTTGATCCTTAACCAAAGTTTTTAGTTCTTCCGCACTCTGCACTGCTAACAGCAGCCCCTCTATTTCCCTTGAAGGTACAAACTCCCGCAATGCAGCAGTTCCGTCTCGTTCCAATCGTGTAGCTGTTAAAGCAATTTTTCTGGCTGCATTTGCTGCATTCAGAGCAATTTGAGCCTGCTGTTGTTCTTGCCTTGCCCGATTTAAATCTGCAACAGCTTTTTGACGCTGCTGTTGTGCCTCTTGTCGTTGTCGAATTGCTTGGTTTGCCTGTACTTCAGCTTGACTAGCCTTGGCGCTAGCTGCTACCACTTTGTTTTGAGCTAGTTTCAAGTTTTGCTGTGCCTGATTCACTTTGGTATTTGCTGCATTCAGTTGTGAAGTTGCATTACTAAGATTCCGTTTTACCTGTGTTGCCTGTTTTGATATCCTTTGATTGTCGCGTGAGATTTTTTTATTGTCTGCCGAAATCCGTTGGTTATCTTGCTTGGTTGCTGCGGTTTCTGTTTTTGCTTTTTCTAATTCTATTTGGGCTTTATCTGTTTGTGCCTTTGCTGTTCGCGCTTGTCCCAATTGATATTGAGCTAATATTAATGATGCAACTG
Source organism: Nostoc sp. NZL (assembly GCF_015714705.1). Lineage (NCBI taxonomy): Bacteria > Bacillati > Cyanobacteriota > Cyanophyceae > Nostocales > Nostocaceae > Nostoc > Nostoc sp. NZL. Next base: position 955 of record NZ_WBKL01000168.1, read on the forward strand.
CCCCCAGCACAGTCAGTCCTAACACCACAGAACCAATGCGAATCCGTTGATTAGCTTTGTGGTTCGCCTCTGCTAAAACTTGCTTTGCCTGTTCCTCTGCTTCCAGCCTTTTTTGCACATCACGCTTTTCCAACTCTTGGCTAGCAGCTAAAAACTGATAGTCTAAGTCACTTAAACTTTTACCAACTGCCCACACTTGGGCATCTTGCAAAGTTTTTCCCCGCAACAACCGCGACTCATCTTGACGTTCCGACTCAACCCAGGCATTAAATGTATCGGAGTAGGGGCGCAAGTTTGCTAAAATCTTTTCGCACCACTCTTGCTTAAACACCTCTGCATAAATTCGGTTATAAATTCGCAGCTTCCCGTCCCGCTTCACCACTAAACCCGTCAGCCGCAGTTCCGTTTGTTCAGGACTATCATCAGTTGCTATCTCTCCCTGCTGGAAAATCTGCTGATACAACCCCAACAATCGCCCAGTCCTCTGTTCCCCACTCTGCAAAATTCTGTCTCGAATCGTCTTCAAATGCTCCGGCTCATCTTGCGTCTCCCAATTCTCAATAATCCCCTCGCGTACCAACTCTTCCACCCAGTCCCCATCCCCTAGTCCCCAATTCCTAGTCTCCAGTCCCCCCTGCACCAGCAACTTACAAACTTTTTGCGTCAAAAACGGCTGTCCTCCCGTCCACTCCAGCACCACCTGCATGAACTCTTGAGAATCACCCAGTTCTGCCAAACCCCGCGCCAAGGGTTGCGCCTCTGGGAGTTGAAAGCCAGTTAAATCAATTGCCTGTCCAATATTAAAAGGTGTCCGGCGTTTGTCTTGAATCAAATCTGAAGGCGTAGATACGCCAATCAAAGCAAAGGTGAGGCGATTATATTCAGGATGGTCTGCTCGTCGGTTGTAGCAATCGCGGATAACTGCAAAAAAGTCATCCAAGTTGAATGAAAGACTTAGAATGCTGTCAATTTCATCAATAAAAATAACAATCTTTTCAGTAATTGTTTGAAGTAAAACCGTTTCAATAAACTTGCTCAAGCGCTGTACTGGTGAAAGCAACCCGTTATCAGTCCACCAAGTATCTAAATCAAAAGTTGTATAAATATTAAAACTTCCCACCAGAGTATCAATCACCCCGGCATACCACTGTTCTGGCGTAATATCTGCCGTCCCAATAGCTGTAATATCAACAACAGCACAAGCAAATCCCTCAGTTTGCAACTGCTGCATTACCTGCACCCGCAAGCTAGATTTCCCCATCTGCCGGGAATTGAGTACATAACAAAAATCCCCAGCCTTCAAGCCTTCATAGAGGTCATCATCAGCTTGCCGTCTAACATAAGTTGGTGCATTTTGAGGCAGACTCCCACCGACTTGATATTGGTACTGGGCCATAAATAATTAAAAATTAAAAATTAAAAATTAAAAATTATGAAATACAAATTTGGTAGGGTATGTTAGCACAGAGACTACGAATTACGGACTCAATAAGCTAGGCGTTTTAACACTTTTACCACAGTATCTAGATCATCCCCACGATTGAGCGACAGTGTGTAAGATAATTCATATTTTGGTGTACCCTGGTTCGTCAACTTAATAAATTGAAATTCTCTACCATTGGTTACAAAACCAAATTTAGGTTTATCATTACCAGAATTATCCAACATATAAGCTAATGCTTGAGAAATTGCTACCTCCAAAGAATATTCTGCTCGTTTCGCCTCAATAACAAGAACCCAAAATGGAGGATGAAACACCAAAATATCAATACGTCCTCTAATAATTGTGCCTTCATCTTCAGAAGAAATTCTTACCTCTTCTTCCGACGCAATGTAAAAAGGCGGTTGATAAAAACCTGCTAGACGCAATATCGGAGATAGCACCACCATTCTGACTACAGGTTCTAAAATTTGGTAGCGGGATAAATGCAAATATTCTGCCTTGACTTGGTTGAGAGATTGCTTTTCTAAATCACTCAACTCAGGTAAATCTTGCTGCCACTCTGAAAAAAACTGTTCGTTGTCTGCACGTTGTAGCCCAAATTCATCGGTGAGTTGGGCTAGGGTGATATCTTTTCCTTGAATAACTTGAACCATTGTTAAACCTTTTTGTTAAATGGTAATTGCAGATAAAAGTCCTATTGCACTCCTAATGTACTTTTTTAATTTTTCAACCCCAAGCGATCGCAAAAATATTGACGGTACAATTTACACAGTGGCACCACTTCATTGCCTTGAAACTTAACCAACCCCATACTGCGGAGTTTAAACGCTTCAGTTGTGCCTACATCTACGGCGCGATTTGCTGTCATCACTTGTTTGAGGGCAGCTAGCAATTCTGCATCCTCTTGCAAATTCAGCCAATGGCGGCGTAAATGGTCACTGTAAGGTCCTTCCTCGGTTGCCGCAATTTTTTGCAGATTTTCCAGCGTCATCCGACCACGAGCAATTTCATAAAGCGCTACCCGCACTAAATAAGGATGACCACCGACGAGTGTCATTAATTCTTCAATTTGTGATTCAGGCCAATTGAGTCCGTGACGCTGTACTAAGTCTTGTACTTGTGTTTGATTTAAGTCTGGCAACTCAATAGGTAAACCCACATTAAAAGGTGACTGATTAATATTGAGCGGAATATAAACTTCCTTAGAATGCACAATTACCAACCGGAGATTTTTCCAAACTGTCTCATTCTTTGACCGTTCATGCCAAGCTCGTAGCAATCCAAAAAAATCAGCAGCAATTATCGGATGCTTAAAGACTTCATCGACTTCATCCAAACCTATAGCTACGGGGCTATTAATCGCGGGTAATAAATACCGTTGAAAGTAATTTGTACATTTATTCTTGCTACCTAAAACACCCTTCCAATAATCGTCTAGCTTCTCTGGTAGATTCAGTTCGTAAGTAATGCTGGCACAGAACCACTGCAAAAATTGATCTAAATTAGCGAGAAATTCTGCATCGGCTGACTGAAAATTTACAGGTGCTGTCTGATAGCCATGTTGACTAGCATGATGCAGAACCCGCGACATGAGGGAAGTTTTGCCCATTTGCCGGGGAGCTTTGATGCGAATTAAGGCCCCTGGTTGAAGAATTGCTTCATAACAGTCTACCTCAATAGGCGATCGCTCCACATAGAACGCAGAGTTTAGAGATACCTGCCCTTCTGGATTTTCTAAGGAGACTGCTGCTTTTATCTCGGTATCTGGAATCGTTTCGTTAGCAGAGATAGTACCTTGGGGATTGTTCCGACTTTTCAGTACTGGGGTGGAAGACTCTGGAATACTTTCTAAATCAATAGCGCTACAGCCAAACTCGTAAGCATCCTCATAAGACCTATCAGCGCCCAGTGCATCATAAAAGCCTACCGCAAATTTAATCGCGGCGCGATCGCCAATTGCCCGATTCATCCCAACTACGCAGTTAATATTTTGATAAATTGCCTCAGCTTGCACCTGGCTATAGCAGGCATTTAATAATACACACTCAATTTTGTCTTTAAATAATTTAAATAGCCTTGCCAGTGACTCCGTACTCACCAGCTGCATTTGCCCTGTATTATTTTCCAAGGCTAAACCTTGATTTCCTCCACCATGTCCAGAAAAATGGATGATATGAGGATTATGATCTAAAAGCGCACGCCGCAAATCGTCAGGACGTACCGCCCATTTAGTAATAAGTTCAAACTTATCTCGGCTGCGAGAGCGTTGCAACCCTTCCTGAATTTCCCTAACTTCCTCGTCCAAGCGAAGTTTATCTGTCGTCGTGGGATTAGCTGACACAATCAGGATTTTTTTCACAGCGCTATCAACTATTGAATGCAGGCTTCTGGCTTAGATGTAGTTTACTACAGCAGGTAAGTAGACAATTACTGATAACGCATTACCGTGAATGAGCCTTTGATACTCGTGAATGAGTCTTTGATACTCGCCGATGAGTCTTTGATACTCG
>NZ_WBKL01000177.1:0-28236 GCF_015714705.1 Nostoc sp. NZL
GGAACACGATCATGAAGTTGAATGTTCCTGAGATACCCAAGGGCATACCGTCTGAGAAGGAACCTTGTCCTATTGGGTATACCAAGAAGACTGCGGTTGCTGCTGCTACTGGTGCTGAGTATGCAATCGCAATCCAAGGACGCATTCCTAAGCGGTAGGATAGTTCCCATTCACGACCTAAGTAGCAGAATACGCCAATCAGGAAGTGGAAAATTACCAATTGGTAAGGACCACCGTTGTACAACCACTCATCTAAGGAAGCTGCTTCCCAAATTGGGTAGAAGTGCAAGCCGATTGCGTTGGAGGAAGGTACTACTGCACCAGAGATGATGTTGTTTCCGTAAATCAAGGAACCAGCTACTGGTTCACGGATTCCATCGATGTCTACTGGAGGTGCGGCGATGAAGGCGATTACGAAGCAGGCGGTGGCAGCTAGCAGGGTAGGGATCATGACTACGCCGAACCAACCGATGTAGATACGGTTGTTGGTGCTGGTGATCCAGCTACAAAACCGCTCCCATACGTTGGCGCTTTCGCGACGTTGTAAGGTTGTTGTCATTGTTTTATAAATGCGATTATTTGCGGATGAATTAGGTAGGTTTGACTACCTGTTACACATCTTAAAGAATTTATTTCGTTTTGTAAAGTACTTTCAAAAAAAATTTTTCTTTGGATTTACGCACCTGCAATAGAAAATCCCCAATCCACTAAAAAAGGGGGTGTATGAACTTCTAATCGTTTTCCTGGTAAGCTTTTGCCAAAATAGCAATGAAGATTGTCGCTGACGATCTTCTACGTAGCAATGATTGGCTAAGATTTCCCAGCCATAGTTTTAGATACAATGGGAATTCCTAATCGCCCTGAAGACGGGTTGCGGGTTCGATTTAAGACTCAGTAAAATCTTTTATGGCACCTTCTATAGAGATAAATTTGCCTGAAGGAGTTTTGCAACGCTTGCAAACAGCGAGAGATATCGTCAACCAAAGCGTTAACTCTTTCAGTAACTCAGTCCAACAAGCTGGACAGTCTTTGCAGGATACAGCAGCTACCACGACCGATAGGGCAATTAATACAATTACTACAACTCTTGAACAAGCTAAAGGTTCTTTAGAACAAAGTTGGCAACCGATTGATCAATTTAAGAGTACAACATCGGGAGCAGTAAAAACAGCAATGAGTTCTTCTGTTAATGATTGGCTGACACAACAACCTATAGTTTATCGGTTAGTTCAAATACTAGGTTGGGCAGCTAATCACCCAATTATTAGCTTAGTAATTCTGCTTGTCGCACTTGCTCTCATCTGGAGCATCATCAAAGCAATTGTTCGCTTGATTGAAACAGCTAGTTGGTCAATACTCCAAGTTCCGTTAAAATTGCTTCAGGCTTTGATGAAAGTTAGCTTTTTATTCTTAACTAAAATTGGCAGTTCTGCTATTCATCGAATCACACCTACTAAAACGATTGATAACCTGCCAGCTTTGCCACCTGAAAATTTTCAACAAAATAAGCAACAACGATTGGTAGAAATTTCTAGTCGCTTAGAAGCAATTCAAAAGGAACAAAATGAGCTTTTGCAAGAAGCCGCAAACTTGATTGCTTCCGACACTATTGATATAGAAATTTCAAAAATTAAACAGCTAAGAAGCGTTGAATCACATCTTGGCTGAGTTCGGCTGTGGAACCGGAAGCGACAATACCACCTTTTTGCATAGCGTAATAGTAATCAGCCTGACGGACAAAGTGCAAATGCTGCTCTACCAATAAAACTGAAATGCCTGTGGTTTCGACAATGCGACGGACTGCGGCTTCAATTTCTAGGATGATGGAGGGTTGAATACCTTCAGTGGGTTCATCTAAGACGAGTAGTTGAGGTTCTCCCATTAGAGCACGTGCGATCGCTAATTGTTGCTGCTGTCCACCACTCAAATCACCACCCATCCGCGAAAGCATGGTTTTTAACACCGGGAATAAGCTAAAAACTTCCTCTGGAATTTCTGCTTTTTTTACTGGTTTGCGTCTAGCTTCCAACCCCAGCAGCAGATTTTCTTTGACTGTCAACCGGGGGATAATTTCTCGCCCTTGGGGAACATAACCAATTCCCAACTTTGCCCTTTGGTCGGGAGATTTTGAGTTGATTAATTGTTCAGCTAAGTTAATTGTACCGCTGCGGGGTTTGAGTAAACCCATGATGGTTTTGAGTAATGTAGATTTACCTACACCATTGCGTCCAATTAGGCAAACCATTTGCCCAGATGGTACGCTTAAATCTACATTGCGGAGAATGTGGCTTTCGCCGTAGTAAACGTTGAGGTTAGAGATTTTTAGCATTAGAAATTACGTAGATATTAAAATTTCACGCAGAGGTACAGCGCAGTGTTAGCTTACTGACCCTAACAAACGAGTAAAACCTTCTTGCTCAAAGTGTTTATCAGTTGTTAATGCCTCCATAATTCCTTGTCTACGCATCAACACAAAGCTTACAGCATCACATAACGAATAGGTTTTATCCTGTCTTGATAACAATAAATCTATTGCTTCTCGATGTAGCGGCTCATCAACCCATACAATTTGAACGTTTGAATTGTTGATTAGTTCAAGGCTGTATGACAGTACAGTTGAACGGGAAAAGCCTCGAACTAATGCTAGAGCTACTAATTCTGCTAGAACATAGTTGTGCGTAAGCCGAGTTCTGCTTGTAGTAGAAATCAGTTCAACTGCTCTTTCATGTTGTGGTTCATCTTTATGGAGAAAGCAGAGCAATCCTGACGTATCAAGCAGCATAATCTATATTCCAATACTTAAAAGTCATTGGCGTAAGCTTTTGTCAAGTCAGCATCAATGCTTTCGTTGTCTATACCTGTGGCATAACCCAAGCTAATTGCACCTGCATAACTAAGTAAACGTTGACGTGCTTCTTCTGGCTGAGTTTCTGGTTGTAGCTTTGCACCAGTCAGAAGACCATCCTTCCTATCAAGAGATGTCACAATCAATTCTGCTACTGAAAGCCCGACGGCATCAGCTTGCTGCTGCAAAGCTGCATAGACATCATCACTTAATTCTAGTGTTAGCAGTTGGCTCATAGGAATAAACGATTTCAACTAAAGCTAGGGAAATTATAGCTTTTCTCCACTAATATTCTGAAGCGGTTCGGCTGATTATAGTATGTGGTAGTCTGTGCAGGGTAAGAAGGCAAAGCAAATGACCCAAACGACGAAAACCCAAAAACTGCTGACCTTTGAAGAATATCTTAGTTCGTGATTATCGCTACAAGCGGACGGAGTATGCCGCTAGGGAAATATTAGAGTACTGGATTGTTGACCCACAGATGCAACAAATTATGATTTGCCAGTGGGTGGAGGGACAGTATGAGGATAAGGTATTTACAGGTGCTACTTGCATGGAATCACTAGTAATTGTTGATTTGGTGCTAAGAGTAGAGCAGGTGTTTAACAGCGCAAATCGACCAGAATTACCAAGCGAATAGAAAGTGGAGTCGAGTTTTTCATTCTTCCTGTTTTCCTAAATATACTTCAATAACACGTGAGTCATTTTGAACTTCCTCAAAATTCCCTTCGCACAGCACTGAACCTTCGTGTAACACTGTTACTTTCTTGGCAATTTGACGCACAAATTCCATATCATGTTCAATGACTAAAATTGAATGACTTTGCGCTAGCGCTAAAAGTAATTCGCCGATGTTATAGGTTTCTTCATCTGTTAAACCCGCAACGGGTTCATCAACAAGTAATAAATCTGGAGACTGTGCTACTAACATCCCAATTTCCAACCGTTGCTTTTCGCCGTGAGAAAGTAAACCTGCTCTGATATCAGCTTTAGGAGTTAAACCGATGGTTTCTAATAATCCTTTAATATTATTCTTTTCAACAGCATTAGAACGTTCAAACAAAGTAGAAAAGACATTTTTCTTCTTGTTACTAGTAATTTCTAGATTTTCGCGGGGCGTTAAATTCAGGTAAATTCGAGGTGTTTGAAACTTACGCCCAATTCCCAATCGCGCAATTCGATATTCAGGTAAAGAACGTAGGTTTTTTCCTTTGAATAACACTCGCCCAAGGGTTGGTTGCACTTTCCCCGTAATCACATCCAGAAATGTTGTCTTTCCCGCTCCATTGGGGCCAATTACTACCCGTAATTCACCCACATCCATGCTAAAGTTAAGCTGATTTAGCGCCCTAAATCCGTCAAAATTAACAGTTACGTTTTCAGTTTCCAATATTTTCGCGTTCATGTTGCACTTCCGGGTCTTCTTCCAAGGTGGGATATGTAGCAATTTCTTGACGACGGTTGAAAAGAGAAATATTCTGACTACGCAACCATCCCACGATGCCGTCAGGAAGTACTGTGACGACTATCAAAAATAGTGCGCCTTGGAAAAATAGCCAGATTTCGGCAAATTGTTCGCTTAAAAAAGTGCGGGCATAATTTACTAATAAAGTTCCAACAATCGCGCCAATTAAAGTAGCGCGTCCGCCTACTGCTACCCAAATCACCATTTCAATGGAAAAGGCAATATCCATTGCTCTGGGTGAGACAGAACCACTCTGAATGGTGTAAAATGCTCCTGCGATGCCTGCGATCGCACCGGAAACTGCAAACACCAATACCTTAAAATCTGTAGGGTCGTAGCCAGAAAATCTTACCCGACTTTCATCATCACGAATAGCTATCAACAATCTGCCAAAGCGTCCAGTTGTCAACCAGCGACAAATCCCGTAAGTGGCTGCGAGAAACAGTACTGTCAACGTGTAGAAAAGCAATTGCGTCTTGGCATCGCTGACCGTTGCCCCAAACAAAGTTGTAAAATCTATCAGTCCATTTGTACCGTTGAAAAGTTGTTGTTGACCGTTAAAGAAGTTGAAAAATACGATAGTTCCGGCTTGAGTCAAGATAGAAAAATAAACTCCCTTGAGGCGATTCCGAAATACTAAATATCCCAATATTCCCGCCAATAACCCTGGAATTAAGACTACACCAGCTATTGTCAAAGGAAACGAATAAAAAGGTTGCCAAAAGGCGGGAAGTTCTGTAACCCCATAAAGTCCCATGAAATCAGGCAATTCACCAGTAGGGACTTGGAGCTTTAGGTACATTGCGATCGCATATCCACCCAAACCAAAGAAAATACCATGTCCTAAACTCAATAAACCAGTATAACCCCAAATCAAATCGATACCCAAAGCCACAATCGCCAGCGACAAAAATCGTCCCAACAAATTTAAACGAAACTCCGACAGCACCATTGGCATAACAATTATAAGGAAGAGTGCGATCGCAACCACTACCCCCACCTCAAGTAATAACCCTCTTCCCCTTTTCCTCATTCTCTGCGTCCTCCCTTCGGGTTCACCAGTCGCCTGCGGTTCGCGTCAGCGTCTCGTAAGAGAGGGAAACCCTCCCGCAGCGATGGTTCACTGCGTCTCTGCGGTTTAAACATCAACAGTACGCCCCTTCTGCGGAAAAATCCCCCCAGGCTTCCACTGTAAAAACACAATAATCAGCGCAAATACCATCACCTTCGCCATACTCGTCGTTGCAAAAAAAGTAAATAAATCAGCCAAAGGTTTAACAGGACTCAACAACAAGGACAGAGTCCCAGAACCAATTAAAAAATTAGCCGTACCAATCCCCAAAGCAGCCACAATCGTACCTGCTAAATTGCCCACACCCCCAACGACAACAACCATAAAAGTATCAATAATATAGTTTTGTCCCGTATTTGGCCCTACAGAACCGAGTAAACTAATCGCACATCCAGCCACACCAGCTAAACCAGAACCCAGTGCAAAAGTAATCGCATCAACCTTTTGAGTTGGGATACCCAAACAAGCACTCATACTCCGATTTTGCGTCACAGCCCGAATTTTTAAACCCCAGCTAGAACGTTGTAAAAATAAATAAATTCCCGTCACACAGATTATTGTTAAACCAATAATAAATAACCTGGCAAAGGGTAATTGTACACCACCCAAAGATATCCCCGCTTGTAACCAAGTCGGTGCTGTTACATCCACATTTTGAGCGCCAAACCAAGGTTGAGTTACTGCTAGCTGATAAGTTTGACTCAATAAATTGCCCGTTGTGATTGTCACCCCCAGCGATAATAAAAATATCACAGCCACAATCCAGTTACGAACTCTTCCCAAATCTGTGCGGGAATTTAAAATCCATAAACCTCCAAAAAATAATAGAGAAAACAAAGCTATGCCAATTATTAATACCCAATTCACACTGCGAACAAACTGCTGAAAAATTAAACTAACTCCCCAAGTTGCCAAGAGAGTTTCTAGAGGCCGTCCATAGAGATAACGAATCACGCCTCTTTCTAGAATTAATCCCACAGCAGCCGTGAAAATAAAAGCGATAATCAAAGCCAAAAATATATAGACTTCAAACCATACTCCGCCCAATTGCTTACATACATTTTGCACAACAAATGTTGTATAAGCGCCGAACATCATCAATTCACCATGCGCCATATTGATAACGCCCATCAATCCAAATATAATAGCTAGTCCTAACGCGGCAATTAATAATACAGCGCCAATACTAATGCCATTAAATACAGCTTCTAAAAATCCTGCTAACACTTTTTTCCTCATATACTATTCGTAAATACGTGCAGTGTTACAGTACAAAAGACTAAACATAGCGACAATAATTTTTTACCGTAACCTACCCAGAAAAATGATGCATTGCACTTTGCTATAACGCAGCCTACCAATTTAAAATTAACTAATTCGTAATTGGTAATTAATTACGAATTACGAATTACGAATTACGAATTATTTACGCTTTCTTATATTTACCACCCTTAGCCGGGTCATTCCAATCACAGGCAAATCCCTTAGTCTCTTTGACAAATTGATTCCAAGGAACTGGCTCAACTGCTGTTGGAGTCGCATAGACAATATCAAACAATCCATCTTGCCTAACTTGACCAATTCGCACAATTTTAGATATGTGATGATTGGCATCCATTGTCACTTTACCTTCAGGCGCATCTAGAGTTTGACCATAAGCCGCCGCCCGCACTTTTTCTAAATCAGTAGTCCCAGCTTTTTCTACTGCTTGCTTCCACAAATAAACTGCAATGTATGCTGCTTCCATTGGGTCATTTGTCACCCGATTTTCACCATATTCTTTCTTGAAAGCTGCAACAAACTTCTTATTAGCAGGTGTGTCTACTGTTTGAAAATAGTTCCAAGCTGCATAGTGACCTTTGAGATATTCTACACCAATTGCTTTAACTTCTTCTTCCGCAATACTTACAGACATAGAGGGATATTTATCTGGTGTCAATCCAGCCCCTTTCAATTGTTTAAAGAAAGCAACATTGCTATCACCGTTTAAAGTGTTATAAATCACGCCACCATTGGGCAAATTTTGCTTGATTTTAGTTATAATTGGTGTAACTTCTGTATTGCCAAGAGGTAAGTAATCTTCACCAACTGTTTTTCCACCTAAAGCTTCTAGTTGAGCTTTAATAATTGTGTTAGCTGTCCGGGGAAAAACATAGTCTGAGCCAACTAAGAAGAATTCTTTGCCCTTATTTTTTAACAGCCAATCAACAGATGGTTCAATTTGTTGATTTGGCGCAGCACCAGTGTAGAAAATATTTTTAGAACACTCTTGACCTTCGTACTGCACAGGATACCAGAGCATATGATTTTTGCTCTCGAATACTGGCTTCACATTCTTGCGGCTAGCAGAAGTCCAACAACCAAAAACTACAGTGACTTTATCTTGATCTATTAGCTTGGTTGCCTTTTCTCTAAAAGTATCCCAGTTAGAAGCGCCATCTTCGGTAACTGCTTCAATTTGTTTACCCAAGATACCACCAGCGGCGTTAATTTCTTTGATTGCTAATTTTTCCGCATCGACAACGCTTTTTTCACTAATAGCCATTGTGCCACTAAGGGAGTGCAAAATACCTACTTTGATGGTGCCACCAGCAGTAGCAGCAGCAGGAGATGCAGCAGGAGGTGCAGCTGGACTCTCTGTAGCAGTTGGGGAATTATTCGCGCAAGCCTTCAGAAAAAAGCTGCTTCCAAAAGTTAGAGAACCGTAGATCAAAAACTTGCGTCTGTTAAATTGTCTTCTCATATCTTGATAAATTTTCCTCTTGATGAATCAACTAACTTAATAGAAAGCTGACAATATTAAACTTTAAAGTGTGATGATAGTGCGATAGTTTACTAGTAAAAAGTGACTTCTTATACAAAATGCCTGGTTTTTGTAATAAAAAAATAACTTTATAATATTAATCTTTGTTAAGCCTAGTATTGTGATGTGAAATTATTGTCAACAATGAAGAGATAGCTGGATAATAATCTCATCTTCCTTGCCAGATGCAAAATTAGCAAAGCGCTTTGCCAAAGGTGGTATAATCACCAAAGGGTTGCTGAACCCAGAGAATAGATGAACGGTCTCAAATCCTGGGATAGTACCAATTAAGGGCAGGCGATCGCTACTAAATGCCACCAAGCAATGATGCCAATTTCCTGGTAAATTCTCCAAAGCTGGCAAGATTTGACCAACACTTCTTCGCAACCATTTTTCACTCGCCTCTGAGTTTACCTTGGCATAAGGATCTGTGAGAACGCGGCTAATTTGACCGATGCGAAAGCTACCATCTTGAAATTGAATTGCACCCGCATCTAAAATTGACGGTGCTGGCTCATTACCTAGTTCATCCCACAATTCATCCACTTGAGTAGATTCAGCTTCTAGTTGAAATCGTTGCAGATTAGCTGGCATAACTAAGGTGCGTAACTGCACATCCACGGGTGGGGTTTCAATGATTTCTGCATGGGTAAAATACAGTTTGACGGTAATACCAGCAGATTTTAGTAGTTGGCGGCTGAGTCCACCTGCACAAATGGCAACGTTCGCACTATGAAAAGTTTCAGTAGTTGTTTTTACACCATCTTGCAGTATTTGTAATACTTGAGTAATCTGCATTTCACCCCCAGCACGCAGAAAGGCTTGGATGTAAGCTTGTGCTGTTTTTTCTGGATGGATATGACCGTGTTTAACAGTTAAAGCACCAGATATCGCCTCTCGATTTAACTGCGGTTCCAACTCACAAGCTTCTTGGGCACTCAGTAAACGGGGTGGAATGGCAAAATGATTATATGATGCAGCAATTGCTTCTGGGTCACTATAGGCTGAAATAGTAAGTAATAAATCTAATTCCCGAAACTGGATATCAGCGTCTAACTCTTGAGATAGGATATGGTAGCGTGCGATCGCTTCTTCGCACAATAGACGAGTTAGTGGTGTAGTACCCGACCAATAAGCAAGTCCACCATAACTATAGCGAGTTGCATTCTGTGGTGTGCCGTATTCCTCCAACAAAAGTACAGAAAAACCTGTTTTTACTAATTCGTATGCTAGTGCAGCACCCGCAATTCCACCGCCAACCACAATCCAGTCGTAGGTTTTCATATTAAATGTCTTTCTTAATTACGAATTACGTAGCTTGCTTCTCGCCCTTGGCGAGTATTACGAATTACGAATTACGAACTACCATAAGTTGCTTGTAAACGGCTTAAAAGATATTCTCCCGCAAGGATAGGCGGATAAATAGGCGATTGTTCTTTCTGGCAACTTTCCAAACAAGCTATTTCTGTATCATCATTCGAATGACAGAAAAAAGCGATAGAATAACGAGACTGGTTCACCCTGCGATCGCTAGGAATCATTACTCGATGCTTGGTTGAGCAAAACATATCATTTGTCCACCGTTGCATTAAATCGCCAGTATTAACTACCACAGTATCAGGAATCGCAGGCGCGGCAATCCACTCTCCAGATGCTGTCTGTACTTCCAACCCGCCAACGTCATCTTGGAAAAGTAAGGTAATACTACCATAATCTGAATGCTCACCAGCACGCACCTGTCCAAGTTTGGGTGGTGTTTGCAATGGGGGATAGTGGAGCGATCGCAAGGTATGATTTTGTTGATTGTGTCTTTTTATAAAAAAATCCTCTGGCAATTCCAAGGCCAAAGCATAAGCTTGTAAGACTGTGTTAGCAAGTTCTGTGCAATTATCATAAAAGGCGACAATAGAAGCATCTATTTCCACAGTCGCTTGTTTGTTTACATTAAATGCCTCTTTTAAGTCGCCTGGTTTGTTGGAGTCAAGACGTTCTCTCTCAAGACCAACGTATCCTATATTATTAAACTCATCACTCCAAGCTTGCTTTTGTTTAACTTCTAAGGGTAAATTGAAGAAATATTTACTGTAAGTGAATACTTGCCTGATTATGTCTTTCGATATTCCTGAATTCTCCAAGTATATGAAGCCAATTTCATGGCAAGCTTGATAGATTTGTTTGATAATATTTTGCCGAGTTATTATGTTGCCATTGGTAAACGCAGTTAAATCTATTATGGGAATTGTAACCATTTATATATAATTAAAAAATTTGTGTTTTTGTTTTGTTAACAGTAGTATACTCAATACTTAGGTACGGAACTTTACAATGACTCTTGCTCCTTGGCGAAGCGCGATCGCTCATGCACTCCATCGCAACCGCAGCCTTGTTTATGCCCGTTACCTCCAACTAGCAACAGTGCAAGCGAACGGTCGCCCCGCTAATCGTACCCTAGTGTTTCGCGGCTTTCTGGAAGATACAAACCAGCTAAAATTTATCACCGATAACCGTAGCGCTAAAACCGACCAGATACAGCAACAACCTTGGGCAGAAGTTTGCTGGTATTTCCCCAATACACGAGAACAATTCCGAATCACTGGCTGTTTGACTCTGGTAGGTAATGATGATTCGCACCATAATTTACAGCCAGCCCGCATTTCCATGTGGCGAGAACTGAGTGATGCTGCACGTTTACAGTTTGCTTGGCCTCATCCTGGTAAACCTAGAGTCCTGGAATTAGAAGCCTTTGAGCCACCAGCACCCGACCCAGTGCAGCCAGTGCCTAATTTTTGCCTACTGCTACTCGACCCAGTGCAGGTAGACCACTTAGAATTACGCGGCGAACCACAAAATCGAAGATTTTATCGCCGCGATGAAAATCAAGAATGGTTTTGTGAAGAAATTAATCCTTAATTTTGTCAGTTAGGAGTTATGAGTTGGAAGGTGCAAGGATAATTTTTATTCCTCACTCCTCACTCTTAACTCCTAACTTTATTTAAATACCCGCACCATCTAGAAACTGCTGTATTGCCTTATCTTTAAGGTTACACACAGGAGCATTTTCTGATAAATCAGCTTGGTTAGAAGCTACACAACCTGCCAACACAAGAGTTTTTTCAGAAGACTTGGTGCGCTGAAGAGTTTGTATTTGTTCTTCCAACGCCTCAATCCGGTCTACTAAAGCACGAATCACTTCGGCTTCCGAATCTGGTAAGTTATTGTGTTCAAGAGGTGCAACTCGGACTCCAGAACGATATATAATCCGCCCAGGCACGCCCACTACTGTACAGTCAGAAGGAACATCCCTCAGAACAACAGACCCAGCACCAATACGGACATTATTGCCAACTTGGATATTGCCCAGTACCTTCGCTCCAGCTCCAACTACAACATTTTCACCCACAGTGGGATGGCGCTTGCCACATTCTTTACCAGTACCCCCAAGAGTGACACCTTGATAAATTAGGGCATAGTCTCCCACGATCGCAGTTTCACCAATTACTACACCCATTCCGTGGTCAATAAACACACTTTGCCCAATGGCTGCACCAGGGTGGATTTCAATTCCAGTCAAAAACCGAGCCAAGTGAGAAATCAGGCGGGGAATAAAAGGAAGACCAACAGTATACAGCCAGTGAGCCAGCCTATGGAATAGCAGGGCTTGCAAACCAGGGTAACAAAATAAAACTTCCAACCAGTTACGGGCAGCTGGGTCACGTTCAAATATGATACGAAAGTCAGCACGCAGTGTAGATAGCACGAGATAGCACCCTCGGAAAGCACAACAAGCTACTCTCCCATATTATCGTCTCAGGCGTTACACCTAATAATTGGAAATGGGACATTGGGCATTGGGAAGAGGACTTAGGGACAAGGAGAAGGGAAAGACTTGTTGTAAGTTATTTCACTTAAGTCACCTTATCCCCTTGTCTCCCCTACCCCTCTGTTCCCTCATCTCCCCACTCCTTACTTCATTTCTGCTCCACCGTCAGAGTATAATCACGCTTAACCCCAGGATTAAATGTACCCACCCAAACCCGATAGGTACCATTTTTCCAGTCGCGATCGCTAATGCTAGCATCTTTACTTTTGCCAGTGTCATCACCACAACGAATTGTTGTTTTATCTGGGCCTTGGATGAGTAAAGTGGTGTCGGTGTTGTTGCTATCGATTTGTATTGTCAGCTGGGAAAAGTCCTTTTCCAAAACCATAATGTGATCTGGATTCGGATCGGCAAAGCCAATACAGGCTTTTTGCTCGCGATCGCGGTTACTTATGGCAGACAACGAGTAAGAACCACCTGTAAACCCTTGCAGTGTTCCTTGTGCTGGATCAAAGTTTGTAGATAGATTGAGAGTACCAAAATTTGCTGTCTCTGCTATTACTGGCGTAGCTGTGATGGCGGTAAGTATAGCCAACAACCAGCCGCTGCGAAACTGAAGTCGGGGGCGACAGTATTTCATAGTAGCCCTCCAACAGGCTGTTAGATTAGTAATGATATATACATATTCTAGTTAAAAAATTCCAGTGAAATTTCAGTTACTTGTGCCACATTAAAATGTGCCACAAGTAATGCCATGAAAAGTAGGCAGCTAATTGCTAGGTTGTTTCTTGATCTAGACAGCAGCTACAATTCCCGAACTGATAATTTAGATGTAATTACGTCTGTTGGTCGGAGGATTTTTTCCCTTAAAGAAAACCCTCGACGGACGATTTTAGATCAGCAGCCAATAGCTATCCAAAGATTAAAAATACAAATAGCAAAGGTTACATAAAATCTACCTAAATATCATGGATCAAGAAAATGCAGAAGGTAAAATTACTTTACCTTCTGCATTTTTAACTTATGTGAAAATCTCACGAATTATTGAGTTTGAAGAAAACGCCACCTTTGAGCGATCGCGTGTCAGTTCCGTAACTACTGACTGTGAGCGATCGCAGATTATCAAAAAACGGTTTACCTAAAACTTCTACTAACTTGAGAACTGGTACTTGACGCTCTAACAAATTCTGACTCTTTGTCCAGTCAAGATATATATAGCCTTGATTTGGTAGGGGAATCGCAGCAATACTATCTTGGAATTTGGCATTGTCAATTAGGGAATTATCCTTGGTTGTGAGAATTTCATTCATCGTCTCTAAGTCAGATGTGAAAACTTCGTAATTTCCTAAAGTTGTATGCAATCCTCGCACTTTTGTTTCAATACTGAATGATGGCCGCTCTTTGACATCTGCTTTTGTAGTAGCCGTAGTTAACTCTGTCCAAGCAGAGATTTTTTGCTTGTCTATATTCAGTGGATTAATGCTGAGTCCGTTGGATGAAGCGATCGCATCTAATCGAGCAACGCCTTGTTCTACACTCTCAGATTTTTCCACCACAAAAATCCAATGGAGGGTTGTTTGTTCTTTATCAGGTAACAATGCTATGGCATATTCTCCCTGTACCCAGCTAAAAATATCCTCTGGTAAGTTTATGCCCCAGCGTTTTTGAACATCCGCTAAAGGTTTTGCTAACCGAGAAACTACATCTTCCCCACCATATATAGTTGCTGTTGCTTGTCTCCAGAGTTTGGCTAAATCACTGTTACCCAAATTACTCAAATTTGAGCCGGAAATTGCCAAACCTGCCGATGCTGGAATATATTGCAATGCTCCTACAGGTTTAGACAGTGGTGAGGATGGGGGGACAATTTCCGCTGAAGTTAAAAAGGTGGTTTCTGCTAGTAATCCTTTGGGGTTCAACGCCAGGGAAATGATTTCGCTGTCATAGGTTTGTTCTGGCAGCTCTAACCCTTGCCATTTTGCGACGATGGGAAGATTCAAGAAAGCTACAGCTAAACTCCCTTTGGGCAGTTCTTTGGTAGCTTTTTGATATTCGGAGGAGCTAGTCAAATTTAGATCGGGCGCTTGGACATTATTGATAGCATCTCGTAACACTTTAGGATCGTTGGCAAACAATACAAAGCCTTCACCGACAACAGCACCTGCAAGCAAGTCTTGTTCTGGTTGAGAGTTGTCAGAAATCAGCTTTATACCTTTATATTGTTCAACAGCTAAGTTTGCCCCAGCTAACGCCCGTTTGGAAAACAACAACTCGACAAACTCGCGGCTTTTCTCTGGTTTCTGGGTTGCTAGTGCTAATAGATACCCTGGCTGCTGTCCGTTTTCTGGATCGCGATCAATATCTAAGGTGGTGATAGCTAATGTAATTTCGTTCCCTAACCAAGGTTGAATATCTTGTTTGTAATCTATACCACTCTTGGCGAATAAACTGGTTTTGAGTTTAGATAGTTCTCCTTCACGCTCCAACGCCTGTAAACGGTCAGGGTTCACCAGCAATGAAACCATTGCTGGGGAAAGTTTCGACACCAATATGGCTGCATTAGGCTGGGAGGTAGAAGCAATGAGGTTAGCCGGACTTTTGGCGAAAAACCAGTAAAAACTAGCGATCGCAATTACTAGCAGTGCGATCGCACCAGCTACGATAAAACCAATAAATGAGCGTTGCCTATTCACATTAAACCTTTAAAAAAGACGGTTTACAGCCATTTAAGCAGAAAGCCTACCAGGATTTATCAGCCTTCTTGAGAATGGATACTCATGCAAAGGCAGAGATTTTCTGCCACCATAAATAGGATTAGGACTGTTTATAGGGAATTCTTTTAGTTAACCCATGAACCAGATTAGTGTACAAGAACTGGCACAACGTCTTTCTTCTGGTGATGCAAGTATTCAGTTAGTAGATGTACGTGAACCACAAGAATTGGAGATTGCTAGCATTGAGGGCTTTGTCAATCTACCCCTGAGCCAATTTGCCGATTGGGGAGATCAAGTCCCTAACCTCTTCAATCCCCAAGCTGAAACCCTTGTACTATGCCACCACGGCATCCGCTCTGCCCAGATGTGCCAGTGGTTAATTGCTCAAGGTTTTACAAATGTGCAAAATATTTCAGGTGGTATTGATGCTTATTCTGTCTTAGTAGACCATTCAATTCCCCAGTATTAACTAGTGTTTAGGTGCATTACTCAGATGGAACTTACTCTTCCATCTGGCTTTTGGTATGCTGAAAATAACACCACATTTTAGGGGCTTGCTAGGAAAGCTTGTAAGTTTATCTACTGGTTATATATCTTACAGAACTTTTCGACCCCGATCTTAGCTGCGATCACCGCAAAAGTACGTATCCCACAATACTTTTATAAGTGTAGAATTATGCAAAGATAAAGCAAAAAGGATGTTGTCAATTCAAACCCTCAGTTATTGCTGCAAAAGCCTAGATTCTATTGAAAGCGCACTTTTAAAAAGTTATGTACTTGAACCTTAAAATTAATTATCACAATATAGTTGTATAATTTGTTATCTTAATAAACTATTAATATTCTTTGGTTTCGATCAATCCAGAAATTTTTCCAGAGTTTGATTAAAATTTGCCTCTAGCAAAACATACCCTATGGAAGTCCAGTTAACAAATCGACAACAGCATATACTTTGGGCAACTGTACGTCACTACATTGCTACGGCAGAGCCTGTTGGTTCAAAGGCTTTGATCGAGGAGTACGATCTGGGTGTAAGCTCGGCGACAATTCGCAATGTGATGGGCGTTTTAGAAAAGTCTGGGTTACTTTACCAACCACACACCTCTGCCGGACGAATACCTTCTGACTCAGGTTACCGCATTTATGTTGACCAGTTAATTACCCCTTCTCTGCGTTCGCGCAGTGTGTCGCAGACAGATGCTACGCGAACAGAATATTTAGGGCGAGAAGTAGAGTTGGCACTGCAAAACCGCCTCCAGTGGGAAGATTGGAGTTTAGAAACTCTATTGCAAGGAGCAGCACAAATTTTAGCAACCTTGAGTGGTTGCATTAGCTTGATTACTATGCCGCAAACTACTACAGCACTATTGCGACATCTGCAATTAGTGCAAATTGAAGCGGGGCGGATCATGTTAATTGTAGTGACCGATGGTTATGAGACACATTCCAAGTTGATGGATTTGTCGCCAACACCAGAGGAAACACAACGGGATTCAGAGGTAATCGATCGCGAGTTGCAGATTGTTTCTAATTTTTTGAATAGCCACTTGCGGGGGCGAAGTCTATTGGAATTAGCCAACCTCAACTGGAGCGAACTAGATCAGGAGTTCCAACGCTACGGGGAATTCTTGAAAAATTCAGTTGCAGAATTGACTCGTCGGACTCATGCGCCGACTGCAACACAAATTATGGTTCGGGGTGTGTCAGAAGTTTTGCGCCAGCCAGAATTTTCCCAGTTGCAGCAAGTACAAACGATTATCCACCTGCTGGAAGAAGAACAAGACCAACTATGGCGATTAATATTTGAGGAACCAGAGCAGGAGGATGTAGGTAAGTCAAGGGTAACGGTTCGCATTGGCGCAGAAAACCCACTAGAACCGATACGTACCTGCACCTTGATTTCTTCCAACTATCGCCGAGGTTCGATACCAGTAGGAAGTGTAGGAGTTTTGGGGCCAACGCGTCTAGATTATGAAAGTGCGATCGCAGTCGTGGCATCTGCTGCTGATTATCTCTCAGAAGCTTTTAGTTATTTCAATCCTTAAATAGGGATTAATCGTATCAGGTGATGTCTCTAACTCGAAGCACTGGTATAAAATCGCAACGCAAACCGCCAAAACCAAGTAGAAGCGAAAAACAGCACTACTGCCAATATTGCCGCACCTATCAACCAGCTAATTTCACTCCTACCCAATAGCGCTTGGGCTGGGACAGTAGTTAAAAATGCTACTGGCATCACAAAGGTGAAGAAAAAACGGTAAGCAGTAGGATATGCTGCAATGGGATATCGTCCAGCTTCCAACAAACCACGCAAAACTTCTGTGACGTTGTATATTTTGACGAACCAGATACTCATCGCTCCCAGCATAAACCACAGGCTGTACAGAATCACCAAGCTGAACAATAATGGCAGCACACCAAGTAGATAGTCGTCTATCCCTACACCGAGGCGTTTACCCGCGTAGCCAATAATAACACTACCAAAAATTAGATCCGGCATTCCCCAAGGTGAAAGGGTATGGGTGGAAAGCCAAAACTGACTGCGGATAGGTTTTAATAATATAAAGTCCAAAGTGCCTTCTTGGACATGGCGGACAATGCGATTTAAGTTCGATGCCAGAAAAGTAGCAGAAAAGCCTTGTAGTAAGGTAAAAAGTCCTAGAACTACTAAAGCTGCTTCCCATGACCAACCACTAAAAGTGTAGCCAGTCCGGTAAAACAAGAATAGTCCAAAAAGGCTACCGACAAGATTTCCCAAGCTGCTGAGGGTAGCTATGAAAAAGTTAATCCGATACTCTAACTCTGCTGCGATCGCAGCACTCCAAAATAGTCTTAGTACTTTCAAATATCTTTGCATCTTGCACCCTTATCCCAATAAGTTCCATCTGTCATGACATTTCCATAATTTACACAATAACTTTAAGGAAATTTAATATTACTTTTTATTCAGGAAAATTGCTAAACGTTAAGATGTTGTGGATCTATTGTTGAAAGGTAAGAAATTCTATGGATCTGGATTTACCAGAACTAATGAAATCACTCGGCTACTTTGAGGTATGAGCAATTATCTTTGCTGAATCTGGCTTGTTAATTGGTATATTTATTTACTAAATTTTGCTAAATCCTGGTGATATATGGCTAAACTATCTAACGAATTACAACGCTATTTTTTTGAGGAAGATCGACCCTCAAAAGTAACTTTGGCAGAGATTTTACTATTAGCAAAAGAAAGAATTTTTGGATTTTTGCTGATTATCCTGTCTTTACCTTCAGCTTTGCCAGTTCCAGCACCAGGATACTCAGTCCCTTTCGGCATCCTGATTTTCCTATTAGCGGTACAGCTAATCGCCGGTGCCAAAACCCCCTGGCTACCCAAACGGATGATGAATCATCCTATCCAACTCACAACAGTTCAGGGATTTTTGAAGGCAGGGATTCCTTGGTTAAAAAGAATTGAAGCGATCGCTCGTCCTCGTCTGAGCTATATCTGTACTACTTTACCAGGTAGAGTGACCATTGGTATAGTGATCGCCTTAATGGCAATTTCTATGATGATTCCGATTCCAGGAACTAATACCCTACCAGCAATGGGAATTTTTGTAACTAGCTTTGGCTTATCGGAAGATGATGGCGCTATTAGCTTGGGTGGTTTAGTTATGTGTGTGCTGGGGGCAGTTTTAACTACTTCCATACTTTTGGCATTGGTTTGGGGTGGTTCCAGTCTTCTTGACATCATCAAGACTTGGCTAGGTCGTTGAAATAGCAAAAATACTACTTAATATCACGATGGCTCCCTTAAACACCAACCTCTATCTGTTCTTAGAAAATCTCCTCTTTTTCCTAATTGCCACACTTTTTATTGTGGTTGTAAATTGGGGGTGGAAACAGACAAAGCCTTATACTCTACCTCTACCATTTCCCTCTTGGTATAAAATCTGGTTTGGCTCAGTGCAACTGCTAGGAGTACTGCTGCCATTAGTAGTTATGCTTTTGTGGGGTGTCTGGTGGGGCGATCGCAGTGTGTTAACTGTGCTTGGTTGGTATTTTATCGTATTAGGGTTGCAAATCATCTCTGAGAGAGTAACACTCAGACAGTTGCAAAATGTAGTGTGGGTGATGGTACCTTATATATACCTGCCTTACCGCTTCTGGCAGTTGTATGAGGGTTTGACACTTTTGGATTCCAAAAGCGAGTTGCAGTGGGTACGATATTTGTTGGTTTTTGAATTAGTGCTGTGGATTGTTAACTACGCCATAGATGTATCTCAATTGCCACGGCTGTTTCGCTGGGAAGTAAAATCAGACTCTGACCTTAGCTAGGGATTAAAATAATTCGTAATTCGTAATTCGTAATTCGTAATTCGTAATTCAGTTTTGTAACAGAGATTTAGACGCTGCTACAAAACTTACCGCTTGTTTGCTTTTTACTGAAACCCACAGAATTAGTTAATCGCAGAATTAGCCATTTTTACCAAAGAAGTGCGATCGCCTGCTTTCAACCCAACAATATATTGCACACCCTGTTGTCTCCAAGTCAAGGTAGCATCTGAGCAATTAGCACCACAAGTAAAATCCACAAAATAGCCAGTAATGCCCTTAGCTAAGGATACAGGTTTACCAGTAAGGCGCGGTGTTTTGCGGGTTAGAGCTTCAGCAGAAACAATGCCCAAACGACAGGCAGTTCCACCAGTACAATCGGGACTGAAACCCAGTAAAATTTCGTACTTTTTTTGCGTAGCAGCTTCTATAATTGCGTAAATTGGATTTTCTCCATCCGACTCAGGAATAAACTTCGGCAATAAAATCTTAATTTGAGTCTTTTGCTTTAATTTAGGCAGAATAGATTTAAAAACTGGGTGTGGTGAGGTTTTACTGTGCTGTGCTATCAATTGAGACTGGTTATTTATAGTAGCTATGGCTGACTTGTGAAAACTGCCAACACTGAATAGTAAAAATACGGCACACACAGCACTGGTATTTCTGAAGCTTAAAATCATCTTTTAGAACCTATTTCATCTAAAGTATTTATTTGTAATACCCATTTTGGGTATCCAATTACGTATTAAAGAGCGCTTGGAGTCAGCTAAACTGAAGAAGAAATTGCTTAATAAGTTTTAATAATTCTGTTATGAGTACTGATTCACCTGTTAATTCCCCCGATAAGTCTGAATCCACATTAGGGAAGCGTTTGAGAAACTTTTTAATTGTAATGGTAGCGATCGCTCTTAGCGTTGCCCTCGTTTTAGGATTACGAACTGAAACAACCTCGGCAACTCTAGCTAAATTAAGCGATTCGTCCACACCGTTAGAAGTAGCAATCAGCAATGGCAAACCATCTTTAGTAGAGTTTTATGCTGATTGGTGTACTGTCTGTCAGAAAATGGCACCAGATATCACTCAACTGGAAACAGAGTATGCTGACAAGATGAATTTTGTCATGCTGAATGTGGATAATACCAAGTGGCTACCCGAAATGTTGAAATATCGGGTAGATGGGATTCCCCATTTTGTATTTTTGAGTCAGCAAGGGGAAACCATAGCCCAAGCAATCGGCGATCAACCCCGGACGATTATGGCTAGCAACTTAGAAGCTTTAGTGACTGGTGCATCTCTTCCTTATGCTAAAGCTAGCGGGAAAGTTTCCAAATTTTCAGCCCCAGTAGCACCAACGGCTAGTCAAGATGACCCCCGCAGTCATGGCAGCCAAGTGGTAAATTAGCAAAAATAACCGACGACTGAAGTTCGGAGCGGACTTAATGTGATCGCCGACAAAATTTTACTTTTAAGCCATCACGAGAACGAGAAAACGGTAATAGATCCCTCTCAAGATTTTGTCCAGGGAGCAGTTCCCACTCATAGTTACGGATTAACAAGGCTGCAAACAACTTCATTTCCAGTTTGGCAAACTCTTTACCTAAACATTCTCTGATACCACCACCGAAGGGAATATGGCTAAAGACTTTTTGTTTGTCCTCAGCCCGTTCAGGAGCAAAGCGCTGCGGATCGAAACGTTCAGGCTCAGTATAAATATTCTGATCTTGATGAGTCTCCTGAATTTGGTAATGTACATTCCAGCCCTTGGGAATTAAGTACCCACCAAACTCGCACGCCTCAATCACCTCTCTAGATCCACTGCGAACCACTGGAGGGGTGAGCCGTAGAACTTCTTTGAGAACTTGCTCTAGGTAGGTCATTCGCTTGAGGTTTTCTTGAGTAAGCGGTTCTATGAACCCTAGCTGCTGTTGTTCTGCACGGGCAGCTTTTAGCACTTCTGGATGCTGGGCTAGCAGCAAACATAAGGAAGTCAGTGCTGAAGTCAAGGTTTCATGTCCAGCGACTAGCAATGCCAAAACGTTATCCTTCACTTCCTCTAAACTCAAATAATTTCCCTCCCCGTCTCGCGCTTGCAACAAGATTCCTAAGACATCTAGATTTAAGGTAGGATTTTGCTGGCGTTGATGGATCATCCGATTAATCTTGACGAGAAGTTGCTCACGAGCATGTACTGCTCGATCAAACTTACCTCCAGGGAATCGTATCGGAATTGATAACAATCCTTCTCCCCAAGTCTCATAGACTTTTTCTAAGTTCTCATCCGAGGCTGTATCAACCCCCACTAATAACTTACAGGCAATATCAAGGGTGTATTTTTTCAGTTCAGAATACCAGGTCATTTTACCCAAGCGTTCCCATTTATGCAGATAGGTGCGGGTTATTTCCTCCATTATGGAGATATACCCTGCTAAAGCTCTTGGTTGGAAAGCTTGTGACAACTGCTTACGTAGATTTTGGTGAGAGATGCCATTTTTCATCCCTATAGAACCTGCCCCCAATAACACCTCAAAACTTAAAGGGTTGGTCATCGCCAATATTTGTCCCTCGCTAGTGAACAGAAAACGATTGGCTTCTGCTCCAATCAGGACAATTGTCTTCTGACCTAACAAATGGGTTTTGAAGATTGTTCCATATTGCTGCTGTCGCTGCTCAATAAAATGTCCTGGATCGCGCAAATAGCTAATTGTTTCGCCAACGATGGGTAAACCTAAGCTACCAGGGGGTAAAGGGAGCCGCTCTTTAAAGAAAGTTGTCATTTTGATTGCTGGAAAAAAGGTATTATTTTAATTACGAAACAGTATCGTAAATTTTTAAAAGTATGTCAATCGGAAAGATTTCATGAATGAATCTGTCAAAAACTCACCCGGACGACCCCGGAGTGTGCGATCGCATCAAGCCATCCTGAAAGCGACCTTAGATTTGTTAGGGGAAGTGGGATATGAACGCATGAGTATTGAAGCGATCGCAGCCCGTGCTGGGGTAGGTAAACCCACTATTTATAGGCGTTATAGCTCCAAAGAAGAACTCGTAGCAGATGCGATCGAAAACTCAAGGGAAGAGATATTACTACCAGACACTGGCACCCTCTGGGGCGATCTTGAGCTAATTATTGAGAGTGCCGGCAGAACCACCCTCACTCCCTTGGGTCGTCAGATCAAAGCCTTGATTATCAGTACAGCCTCCAGTAGCCCACAGTTTGCCCAGGTCTACTGGACAAAATATCTACAACCCCGACGCCAAGCGTTCCAGGTTGTAATTGAGCGTGCAAAAATGAGAAACGAAATCCAGGCTGATACAAACAGCGATTTAATCTTTGACCTGATGAGTGGAGCGATGCTCTACGCCCAAATCTTCCCTCCTACCTCTGAGCCGTGGGAAGCATATATTCACCGTGCCCTAGAGCTTTTTCTCAAAAGTAACTTAAATACTTAATCCCCTTCATGCAATAGATTGGCGCTTGAGACGCTTATGAGCGTACATTAATTCGTCAGACTTGGCGATTAGTTGTTCTAGTGACATATTGCTTCCTGGTGAGTAACGCTCTATCCCCATACTCATCGAAAGTTCATAGCTACGGTTTTGCTGTTGATTAAAGTTGGCGATATTTGCTTGCAAACACGCTTGGATGCTATCAGCATCCTTAAAGTAGCTGGAGATGAAAACAATAAACTCATCTCCACCCAAGCGGGCAACAATATCTGAGTTCCGAAAACTTTGTTTGAGTAATCGAGCAGCATTAACAATTAAGGCATCTCCTATGTCGTGACCAAGGGTGTCGTTAATTTGTTTTAGTCCATCTAAATCAATGAAGATAACCCAGCACAAGACTCTCAGGCGATGAGCAATTTTTAATTGTTGTTCAGCCATCAAGAAAAAGCCACGTCGGTTATGCAAACCTGTTAGTTCATCAGTCAGCGATAACTGCCTTCCTTCAATCTCTGCTTCTTTGCGGTTGCGAACTTCCTGCATAAGTTCCATCTGAGCGATCGCCTGCCGAGTTAAGCGGCGCAGTGCATCCAACTGCTGGTAACTTAAAAAGCGAGGAATGGTATCGATTACACACAACGTTCCGAGGGGAAAACCATCGGGCGTAACTAGTGGGGCACCAGCATAAAAACGAATTTTTGGATTACCTTTGACTAAGGCATTGTTAGTAAAGCGATCGTCATTGATGGCGTTGGGAACCACAAATATATCCTCTGGTTGAAGAATTGCATGGGCACAAAAAGCCCACTCTCTGGGTGTTTCCCTAGCTTTTAGCCCAACTTTTGATTTAAACCATTGGCGATCGGCATCAACTAAGCTAATTAAAGCTATTGGAGTCTTACAAATGTAGGCAGCAAGAGCAGTTAGGTCATCAAACGCTTCTTCAGGTAGGGTATCCAAAATATTGTAGTGCGCCAATGCTTTGAGCCTTTCTGCTTCATTTTCAGGTAGAGGAACAGCTTGCGTTTTCACAGATGAGTGTCTAAACCTTAGCCAGGAAAGTCTGGTACGTTGGAAATTTTGCAACAACCGCAGGATTACCTCTCCAGCATCAAGGCTGCGTGATAGAAACATCTCTGCAACGAAAATCAATATTCGGTTGAATATACAGAAATATTCTATTATGTTATGTTCTTCATGCCTTTGGTTTGCTCTGTTGTTCATATCATCCTAGCTTTCACTGTGCAGATTCCCTGAGTATCTAGATACTTACAAGGTCTTGTGCCCAAAGCCAGTTTGAAAATGATCAATATAAACTAAAAATTATCAAAACTTATTATATTGTCAAAGTTCCGAGGGACGGCTTTCATCGGAACTTATCCTTCCATCAATCAATAGGCAACTAACCAGACTCACGGCAAAAATAAAAATGCGCGATCGCTAACACTAGTTCCTTAAGTTGAAAAACCCATTTTCTACTGACAAAGACCTTAGAGGATGTTTGAAAAGTATTTTTGGTAACATCTAAACCTAACCCCCCGAGCAAGCCTTCTCTACAAGGAAATGGGGGTTTCAAAGCCTCTCGACCTTTCTGGGAGGCTCATGAGCGATCGCTTAACTTTGCAGCACAGTCCTGATTATCTCTGCGCTTATATGCAGAGATAATCCAATATAGGGAAACTCAAAGCCTGGAAAGCTTTGAATTAAGTGTCATACAATCTCAAATGGTTGCTCAAGCCTCAAGAATGCGATCGCACTCTCTCTTGATTCCCTCTAAAACCAGAATATTACACCTATCGCCAATTTTATTGCGATATGCAAATATTTTTGCGAAAATTCATTTGCCCTTTGATAGAAGCAATTGGTGTGGAAACATCCTGACGCTCAGAAGTTGTCTCTGAATTCTTCTTTAGTAACGTTGCCTTGTACCAAAATAATTGGTATAAGGCAACGGTTGATACAGTTTGAAGAATCGGTTTCAGCTTTGATCCTTGATATGCAAGTAATATAAGCCGTAGAAAACTTACCAACCAATTCGGACGGATGGGTAAATTTTGCCCAAACAAAAAATTAGTAATTTTACTCAGAGGAAAATGCACGCAATATGAGCAATGCTGAACAAGCTGTGCAGAGATGAAATTACAGTTTTTAGGACAAAAATAATGGAGAGAGTAATGATTACCGAAGAAGACTTAGCCCAACAATTTACCCTTATTATTGAGCAAGCTCACCCAAGAGTGTGGGAATTACTACACCACTGCTATGTAAAAGTGCTAAATTCTAAATCAAAAGGAGTCTATATTGCTCATGCCAAATATATAAAGATTTACTGTCCTGACAGACTGATTGCTGCTGTAGTAGCAGAAAAAAATTTACTGATAGAAGTGGCAGAATATCTGGGGCTAGTTGAAGTTGTTTGCGTGAATGCTACTAATCTGTTACACGACCCCAAATCGAAGCTTAAGAATGTTTATCCTCAGTTGTGGTTAGATTTGCTGTGGATTGTTACGCAAAAGCAAGAATTATGAAAATTGGAGTTATCTCTTCTGCTGTGCATAACTTTGCTGCTAAATTTCTTAACACGATGGAATAATTTTCTCTCCCTGGAAGAATTTCCAATAACACATCAAGCTCGAATTAGTCCTTATATGACTCCAAAATCCCACTGCGAATCATTAGTTGTGGCCAAAACAACACAAAAAATCCCATCCACGTCATTACAGGGATAGAGACGAGAACTGTTAGCCAGATAGTTTTAAATAGTAACCAGCTACCACCAATTAGTGTTACACCTGTGAGAACTATAGACCAGGGTTGACACCACCAAGGTTTGTAGTTCCAGGGGCTTACGGGCTTTTGTTCAGACATTGGTTTTATTTAGTAAAACTCCAAATTTTTCTTTAACAATTTTTAGGGTAAATGATGTCCCAAAGTTCCAGAGTCGAACGTGTTGACTTTGCCCGCACTTCTCTACGAGAGGCTGCGCCCTAAGCGTAGCTATGCCGCAGGCTTGATAACAGAGCTACGTTACCATCGCAGGCATCGCTATCAATATTATCAAGGTTTTGGTAAAATTCGTGAGAAATCTTCGCCAAAACGACCCTTGAAGGCAATCTGTGCAGCATAATCAATGTTTTACACGACATGACATTGATATGAACGTGACGCGTTGGCCAGATATGCATCAATCCTTAAGCATCTCTAATAACTGCGCCTCGCTTAATTGGTTAATTCCCAAGGAAAGTGCTTTTTCTAATTTAGAACCGGCTTCTTCTCCTACTACCAAATAATCTGTTTTTTTACTCACGGAATCAGTCAATTTTCCACCAGCTTTTTGAATCAAAGCCTTAGCTTCATCTCGCTTTAAGGTTGGCAATGTACCCGTAATTACAAAAGTTTTACCTGCAAACTTTTGATTAGCATCACCAAGTATTTTTGTTTCCTCTGTGGCAGTTAATTGTAATCCTTCAGCCTGTAAGCGTTCTATCAACCTTTGGTTGGCATCAATCCGAAACCACTGGTACACAGATTGGGCAATTTCAGCACCGATACCGTAAATTCCTTCAATATCTGATTGCTTTGCTGTAGCTAACTGGTCTACAGTAAAATATTTCTGAGTCAACAATTGGGCATTCACACTGCCAACGTGACGAATACCTAAGCCATATAATACCCTTGACCAAGGTTGGTTTTTTGATTGAGCGATCGCATCCACTAATTTCTCTGCCGACTTTTTTCCCATCCTTTCTAATGCACACAATTCCTCTGCTGTCAACTCATACAAATCAGCAACGGAATGCACCAAACCTTTATCAACGAGTTGATGCACCAGCTTTTCGCCCAAGCCTTTAATATCCAACGCATCACGACTTACCCAATGTTCAATGGAACCTTTGAGAATCGCTGCACAGGAAGCATTGACGCACCGAGTCACCGCCTCACCTGATTCTCGCACCACTAGTTGACCGCAGACTGGGCAATGAGTGGGCATAACGAAAGGTTCAGTGTCAGGGGGACGGAGTTCTTTGAGTACCCTCAGCACTTCTGGGATGATTTCCCCAGCTTTGCGGACAATCACAGTATCGCCAATGCGAATGTCTAATTGAGTAATGCGATCGCTATTGTGTAAAGTCGCGCGAGAAACTGTTGTCCCCGCCAGTTGCACAGGGCGCATCTCGGCTAACGGCGTTAACGCCCCCGTTCGTCCCACATTTACAGCAATATTTTCCACACGAGTGGGTGCTTCTTCGGCTGCGTACTTTAACGCGATCGCCCAGCGAGGAAATTTCTGCGTAAAGCCTAGCTGTTCCTGAAGTTTAAAAGAATTCAGTTTTACTACTACCCCATCAGTCATGTAGGGTAAATTCAGCCGTTCCGTATCCCAGTATTCATAATATTTTGCCACTTCTGCGATCGAGGCACACAGTTTATGGTTGGGGTTGACTCGAAAACCCATCTTTTCCAATAACTCCAAAGCTTCCCATTGGGTATTGGCAATACTAGTGTCATCTCTACCAGGAATGTGCAAGGTGTAGCCAAAGAAATCTAACCGCCGTTTAGCGACAATGCGCGAGTCTAGTTGCCTGAGTGTACCAGCTGCGGCATTACGGGGATTGGCAAATAACTGCTCACCCGCTTTTTGCCTTTCCTCGTTAATTTGTTTAAATACTTCCAACGGCAAAAAGGCCTCGCCGCGTACTTCCACCCTTTCTAGAATTTCTAACCCTTCAAAATTCAAACGCAAGGGAATTGAACGAATTGTCCGCACATTTTGGGTGATATCTTCACCCGTCACTCCATCACCCCTAGTTGCCCCCCTTACTAGAATGCCATTTTGATAGGTAAGAGCCAAAGCCGAACCATCAATTTTGAGTTCACTGACATATTCCACCGAGTCTATTTTCGGTACTTGTCGCCGCCAACGCTGATCCCAGGCTTGCAACTCATCGATATTAAATGCATTCTCCAGACTGTACAGGGGGATATTATGCCGCACCGAGGTAAACTGGGTTGCCGGCCTCTCACCCACGCGCTGAGTCGGACTATCGGGAGTCGCCAATTCTGGATATTGAATTTCCAGTTGTTGCAATTCTCGATATAGCTGGTCATAGACTGCATCCTCCATAATTGGAGCATCTAAAACGTAATAAGCTAAACTTGCTTGTTGCAATAACTGGCGCAGTTCTTCTGTGCGTTTTACTTCCGGCTTAATCTGGGTCATTAGACTTATTACAAAATACCTAGGGAATAGAATAGCCTGCTTGTGCAGGCTTTGTTTTGGTAGCCGCGACTTGTGGTTGTTGGGATTTAGCGATCCCAGTCTTCGACTTCATATAAAAATCGAGTTTTGCCAATCAGTTTACGATTAGCAGAGGTACTTTAGACAAACACAACATACTTTTCTAGGTTACTAGGTTTAATACGAATCTTTGTATCCATCGGTAGACCTAACATTTCTCGTGCAGCGCCACCTTCAAATAAATCACCCGTTGCCCGATCCATTAGGATAATTTCTTTTTGAGCCTGGATAGTTTCTGTTTTTGTAAATGATAAAGATTGGGATTTATGTAATACTAATTCGTAACATTCTGGTGCATCTTTGCCACCAGTAGGTTCGACATTTTGCACACAATCACAGATAGCATCAACATCACCGGATATATTAAATGTTTTAGTTAAGTAAGTCGGTGCAATAAAACCAAACTATGTAAACAAAAGTAAATAAGGCTCAAACTCTTTCTCCCCCTGCTCCCTGC